>JAJYGR010000117.1 GCA_021790655.1 Acidobacteriota bacterium
CCGATCTCGATGTCACGGCATCTTTGGAATCTGGATAATGTGGACTCTTGTTACAACCGGCTGACATCAATATTCCAGCTAGGCCCACGGTCATAAACGCTCTTGCACTTACTTTTCTTATTTCACTCGTTACCATAAATGGCTCCTTACTGTTTAGGGACACTTCTGGACATCATTAGGATTTATAGGATTTTCAAGGTGCATCCAAACGGCCTATGGCCTTACAGCTCTTCCATCAATGGATGCGGATGGGCAAACAGCTTCCCTGCAAAGGACAACTCCATGCGCAGCCTTTGCTGAGAAGATTAGTTGATACAAAATGAATTTATGTTGCTTTCAAATTGAGATATTTTGTGCCAATCCATCTTGACCCCTTCGTTGAAGAGATAGGTCCTTTAACTCCATGAATAAGCTGGATCAACCGAAGCTCAAAGTGAATACCTATTCATTGCAAATAAATTTGCTGGCGTCCGCGCCATGCGATTAAAAATACGCATCCCAACTTGAAGAGAGGATATTTGTCGCGAAATATTTGGAGGAATTTATGGACCAGGTCAAGAAATGCAAACATGCAGGTTGTACGTGCGTTCCATCTGGAAAAGATGATTACTGTAGCGCTTGGTGCAAAGACGCGAAAAGCGTTACGGAAATTGCCTGCCAATGCCATCATGCTGATTGCAGCGGAAAAAAACTCAAGGTATAGGTGTAATTTTCTGCGATCGGAGAGACCCCAAAAGCATGGATGAATACCGGGCGGTTGCGTTCCCGGTTCTCTCCGTTGCTGGATGTAAAAAATTAATTATCTTTGTAGAAGTGTGCTACTGGTTGGAATGTATCCAGATTGAGAAAATTCATTTGGATCTGGAAGCGCTACGATTCGTATACGCCGGATAAGTGGTGCTTTCAGTAAACAGTTTGTAATCTTGATACTGAATCGTTAGAGTGGCCTGACCGCCCAGCCGAATCGTTGAGACACTCTTGTTCCGTTCCGGCAACCAGTATGCTCCTACCTTTTCGTAGACGTGAGAAATCTTAGTACTGGTTATCCAGAAAGATGGGTTTTTGGCTGGTTGTGCCTCGATGCGGCAAACCGCAAAATCACGGTCGTTGATCCATATTCGACCTCGATAGAGTAGCTTGCTTGAGGTCTTAGGCTCTACCGATACGGAGTAAGAACAATCATCGTCTTCCTTTTGATATTGCAGATCGCTAAAGTTGTAGTTTTCGCCATTCAGGTCTACTTTAGTTCGACTTTTTTTCTGCTGTGCTCCTGTTTCCGTTTTCAACAGCCGCATCAATACCTGGTCGATGATCCACTTAGGTCCAGACTGAGAGACAACCGTAAAAGTTTTAGTGTTCGGAGCAGTGTAGGTCAGGTCTACAACCATCTGCGCATGTAAGTCGCTGGGAAATCCTTTGTAAAACAAAGTGTAAGTGCGCCTGCTCCGATAGCCCTCCAATGCGCGTGAACGTTCAATGTTCTTCTCCACCATAGTTTGAACAACTTGGGTGAGCGTCATCGGGCTGCTGTCGCCATTCGTATCGGGTGACTGTGCAACTGCCTTACAAGCCATCAGCCCTAATCCAACGACTAGGACTAAGAAATATCGACTCGCGCTTGTGGTGAAACGGTGCACGGTCCTATTAAAACTTCTCATTGCAAATCCATGATTGGTATTTCTTCTTCGTTTTTCATTTCTTCCATGCCTATGAATTGATGTTCTGATCCAGTCATATTCGGCAAACCTAAATACCTGGCATAGCCTTGATAAATCTCCTGGAAAGCCTGCTCCCAGGATGCCGATTGAGCATACAGACGGGCAGCCATCCGCATACTTGCCAAAGTTTCTGGCTGAGCGATCAAGGCCGCAACAAAGTCCCGAAACTCTTCAAAGCTTTCCGCCACATATCCCGTTTTGCCATGTTGCACCGTATATTTTGGCCCCCCAACAGAGGTGACGACTGCCGGAACGCCAGAAGCCAGGGCCTCAAGCACGACCAGGCCGAAGGTCTCCGTCTCCGACGGAAACGCCAGCACGTCCATCTTGGCGTAAGCGCGAGAAAGCTCGGCCCCTTTCAAGACCCCTGGGAACTCTGCCTGTTGCAGATTGGCGCGCAGCCAAGACTCCTCTGCGCCTTGTCCCACCACTAAAATTTGGAAGTCGCGATGACCTTCGGCCCGTAGATCTTTTTCAAGTCGGGCCAGCCATCGAACATTTTTTTCTGTCGTCAAACGTCCCACATATCCAATCGTGAAAGGGCCAGTGGGCCGATCGCGGAACTTTGGATCAAACACGGAAGTGTCGACACCGTGGGCCATTGGCAGACACGGTTTGCCCGTGGTTTTTGCCAACTCCGCTACGATTTCTGGATTGGGTGCAAACAGCAGGCTGGGTATTTTGTAATAGCGCGTGGTCGCAGAAAAACTCCCTCGCTGCGCCATCTTTGAGACAGGGCCAGCCCACGCCTTGGGCAGGAAGGAAAGCGCCTTAGCAGTGCGCATCCCTGCGTACTGGGGAAGGTTGGTCTGCCAGAAGGCTGCCAGTGGAACACTTTTGTTGTGCGCAAAAAGCGCGCCGAGGATGCCAACATCACTTGGTCCGGTGATCTGTACCAGGTCCGGCTGAAACTCGCGAAGCGCGGTCTCCACTTTGCGATAATGCCGCAAAAATAAAAGGTCGAATTCATGCGCGCGGTCGAGCGGAAATTTTATCGGTCCACGTTTGAGCTGTACGTGCGTGACCGACCCTTCGCGAGTCACCTCGTCGGAGGGCCCAGCACAGACCGTCAGCAACGGTAGGTCTTGTTGTCTGGCGAAGGCTTCCAATTGCCGGGCCACTACCGCAACGCCATCTACCTCATGAAATGCATCTGGAAAAAATGCAACGCGAGGAATCCGTTGCTTCACGGAATTGCCTCGGACGGGCTGTCGGGAAGGAGTTGAATGTCCATCGGATCGGCATACATGCGCTTCGCCGCCCATTGCACGGCGGCACTGTCTGCCAGACGAAAGACAGCAAAAATGCGCTCGATAAACTGCGGTGGGGCCTTCCAAAATGCGGAGATCGGCTGAAAACCGGTGCCTGTCTTATCGGGGTGGAAGACGCGCTCATCCCAACGGCGAGAGCCTTCCGGATTTTCCGGATAATACCGAATCACATCCAGCACGGAATGCGCGATACGGACTGGCATCGGGTCCCTGTACTGCGGCATAAAGAGCACATGGCTGCGCCGCTCCACCCGTATTTCCTGTACAAATTCAGGGAAACTCTGCGCATTGCTCAGATTGACAGCAGCACTCGGCTCATACGCATGACGATCTCCACCCGATACGATGGGGCGCTGCCAGCGGTCCGCAAGCGGTCGCACTTGCCGATTTTCCTCCCACTTGCGCATTCCATTGAATTCAAATGCGTGTACAAATGTATGGTTCGCCTCTAGAAATTCATGCAGACACCGCGCGTGACGTTGAGATCCCAGGCCGCATAGGTCCCACAGAGGATGGTTGAAGACAATCAGCACTTCCGGAAACGCATGCAGTCTTTCCAATAGCTCCGTAAGGGCAGCATCTGTGGGTCTCTTTGTATATTTGTGCAGATCGGCTGTGATCTCCTGCGCCTCGTTGACTGGCAAATTATGCACGCCGAAATGAAAAATCGTGCCGCGCACGGGGACACTCCACTCCAGAGACAGCGGCACCTCCGCAGTTTCTGTCGCCAGCCGCAACAAAGAGGGGGCCTGGATCGAGTCATGGTCCGTCAACGAAACCAGACTCGACAACCCGAGCCCGCTCTCAATCTGGTTTCGCTCAACGTCGAATGCCTGCCGGGGTGTCAATGGCGATGTCCAATAGGCACGGGAAAAATCTACGGGAACAACGGACTTCCGGTATTGGCGCTCCAGTGTTCGCTGAATAAATGGCCATTTTTCCGTAAACGCAGGGATGAACTGGAGCTTCTCTTTGGAGTGTTTGGTATGACTATGTAGAGATACGCCAGTGCGATAGTCGCTGGCACAGTTCGGTATTCTCTTTGAGCAGGAAACCTTTGTTAACAACAACGGAGACGAACCTCGATGGCGCTACAATCCCAATGTCTTGCTGCGAACGGCCTACATGAGCAAGGAGACTGAAGGCTATTGGATATAGACTACATAATCTGACATTTGGTTATCGGAATTATACTTTATATTTGAAAAACATTGAGCGCATGGGATTGCTCTCCCGCTCGCTTTTTCGCGGTTGAAGTGAAACTCGGAGGTTCGAGGCCAGAGACCAAATATATTCCTGCCACGCTGCGATGACCCTCGTTTCAACCCCATACAATACTATCCGCTAACCACGACAGAACCAAAATTTACGGGTAAAATTTTCAGTGCGCGCCAAAAAGCCCTTGTAATGCGTTGCCCAACGTGTTCGGTTTGGATGGCTGCCCAGAATTGGCGGGATTGCCGGACGCAAAAACGCTGGCATCGACGTTAAACACAGGGCTGCTGGTAGTTCCACGCACCGTTAGCGGAATGCCGTCCGTCGCAACTCGTTGGCTAAAGATGCCCGGCAGTACCGACATCACGCTAGTGGCGACAGCCCCCAGACCGCCTTTGCCACTCAGCTTCGCCAGCAGGTTGAAGTTCAACTGGCCACCGGGCAGAATGGTTCCGCTGCCGGTCGCCTGGCCAAGGGCTGGCACGACGGCCAAAATGTTCGTTATCGCAATGACCTGCGGCGTGTCTTTCAAATCTGCTCGAAATGTCTGAATATCGGTCACATTGCCCGTGCCACCGCCCAGGCTGTTCAGCGCGGAAATGGCCGATAGCTTCGACCCTAGATCGTAGCCTGCAAGCTGCGTATTTCTCACATCCACAGGCCCGGTGATGACCAGATCGTTCATCGGCCCATCGATCGCCAGCGTGGTGGAAAGCGCCCCGCCGTGCAGCACGGAGCCATGCGGAAGTGTCACCCCGAAAGCCGGGAGCAGCGCTTGCAGCGCATTTAAAGAAAGGTCGCGGCCATCGAGCTGGAGTTCAATTTGCGGATGCCCTGGCAACAACTGATACGTCCCATTCAGGTTGGCCGTAACTGGGCCAGCCATGATCGTTGCGCGAGAAATATTGCCGATCTTGGATGCAAGATTGTACGTTGTGCTATAGGTCAATTTCATCGGAGTGCTGGCGGGCTTGCCTTGCGCGGAGAACAGCATCCGATTGCCCACGACATCTCCGCTGCTGGTCACCGTAACGGCGTCGGACGCCATCTTCGCCGAAACGTCCAGCAGGCCAGAAATACCCGCTTGTTCGTCCAGAAATCCCGCAGCCACGGGATCGATGTGTTGCATCGTCAGCTTGGCATGAAATGGGGTCAGCGCGCTGTCGCTTGGGTTCATGGGGCCAGCAGCTCCTGTCAGTTTCACAGTACCGTCCGCAGGCAGACGAGCGGCCAACTGAAAAGGAAATTGCGTCGTGAAGCTGAAGTGGCTGACGGAAAGGTCGATCCCGCTGTAGACCCGTGACGGCCCCATTGGA
>JAJYGR010000350.1 GCA_021790655.1 Acidobacteriota bacterium
TGACTGCAAAAATCCGCTCAGTCCACCGCTCGGCGGGGCCATCGGAGCACCGCCCTGGATAAAACTCGGCTGCCCATACCCAGTGTTGTAAGCCTGGTTTTGGTTGGCCACAAACCCGTGAATGGCCTGGAGCAGATTCATCGTCTGCTGCTGTTGCGATTGAATCGCGAGGGCTACTTCCTTCAGGTCAAGGACCCATTCGCGGGCATTCTGGTTTCCGTTTGCCGATTCGGCTTGCAGCTTGGCTGCGAGGCTTTGCAATTCCTGATATACCTGCTGGGAGGCATTTTGTAGCTGCGAATACTGCTGGTCGATGGTCTGAATGTCCATTCTTGTCCTTGCTCCTTGCCGCGCTGGATATAGATTCTCGCTCGCGGCGCGACCTTTTTATTTTAAGGCCTGAGACCCATGCTCCGCTTGGCAAGAAATTTTCGGAATGCATCCGTATATTTATATTTTCGATACAAAGATTGGCAAGAAATTTTCGGAATGCATCAGTATATTTATATTTTTGATACAAGGAAGAGCAGGGGGAGAATGCGACACTGCCGGTAGGAACGAGATTTTGCGGCTGCTACCCTTCCAAAGCTCATCGCATCTAAACGTTGTACGATCGAATCCAGAAATCCAAAACAGAAAGTGCGACTCATGGAATTCCGCTATACGCTTCCGGCAAAACTTGAGCAAGACTTCTCCGCCGCTGTTTCCGATTGGCAAAACGGCAAAATCGACCGCTTATGGGCGCGGGACGCCTCGTTGTGGACCAACGACGATGAGGCAAAATGGCTTGGCTGGCTGGACATTGTGGCGCGCCAGCAAAAGGAGCTGGCGCAGTTCCGCGCGCTGGCGCAAGACATTCAAGAAGCTGGCTACGAGTATGCGCTGCTGCTCGGCATGGGTGGTTCCAGTCTGTGCCCGGAGGTGCTGGCGGAGACGTTTGGCAAGCAGAAAGGTTTCCCACGATTTTCTATTGTGGATTCGACCGACCCGGCGCAGGTCCGCGCTGCCGAGCAAAGCGTCGACCTGAAAAAGACCGTCATTATCGTGTCCAGTAAATCCGGTTCAACGCTGGAACCGAACATTCTCAAGCAGTATTTCCTGGGTCGAATGAAACAACTCGTGGGCGCGGAGGCGGGCAGGCATTTCATCGCCGTGACCGATCCCGGCTCTCACATGGAGCAGGTAGCGAAGGGCGATGGCTTCCGCCATATTTTCTATGGCGATCCGCAGATCGGCGGACGCTACTCGGCACTTTCAAACTTCGGAATGGTTCCCGCGGCAGTCATGGGGCTGGACGTTGAAAAGCTGCTGAAGAGGGCCAGAAGCGCTGTCGACGCCTGTCACGTAACCGACGTAAAGAAAAATGTTGGCGTTCAACTTGGGTTGATTTTGGGCGAGGCCGCCAACGCAGGGCGCGACAAGATCACCTTTTTCACCTCTCCTACTGTTTACGATATGGGCGCATGGTTTGAACAGTTGATCGCAGAGTCCACAGGCAAGGTTGGGAAGGGCATTACGCCGGTGGATTTGGAAGAAATCGCAGCAGCCGATCGCTATGGCGTTGACCGTGTGTTCGCATATGTGCGGCTGGAAGGAGCCGACAATGCGCACCTGGACGCGGCGGTGGAAAAGCTGGAAAAGGCAGGCCAGCCCGTGGTGCGCTTGGCGATGCGCGATGTGTATGACGCTGCCGAGCAATTCTTTACATGGGAAATTGCCACGGCGGTTGCAGGCTCGGTAATGGGCATCAACGCCTTCAACCAGCCCGACGTGGAAGCCGCCAAAATCGAAACGCGTCGCCTGACTACGGAGTATGAAAAGACCGGCAAGCTGCCAGAGCAGACGCCCATCTTCGACGATGGCAAGATCAAACTCTTCGCGGATGCGCAGTACGCCTCGGTGCTGCACGGAGCGCAGGATGTAGGCCAGCCCGACCTGACAGGCTACCTGCGCGCACATCTGGCACAGTTAAGGCCGGAAGATTATTTTGCTGTGCTCGGATTCATCCAGCGTGACCGGGAGCATGAGAAAACCATGCAAAAGCTGCGCCACGCCGTGCGAAATAAAAAACGCGTCGCCACTTGCCTCGGCTTTGGTCCACGATTTTTGCATTCCACGGGACAGGATTACAAAGGCGGTCCGAATACCGGAGTGTTTTTGCAAATCACCGCCGAACACGCAAGTGATGTTGCCATTCCGGACCAGAAGTATACGTTCGGCGTGGTAATCGATGCGCAGGCAGCGGGGGATTTAAGCGTGCTGCAACAGCGAGGACGCCGCGCTCTGCGTGCGCATCTGGGCAAGGATGTGGAAGCAGGCCTCCAATATCTGAGCTCCGCTATCGAAAAGGCGCTTGTTTAATCGGTGCATCTTTCTGAAACATAGACAACAGTAGAAATCGAAAATTTGAACTCTTCTCTGGTCCCGCCGTGTCAATTTTAGTTCTCTCCGATAGGCGAAAAACCCACTCGGCGTCATTTACAACAGATTTTAGCGGTTCCCATAACAGAACATTCATCGTGAATTATTGCTGGCTTCAAAGAAAAATAATCTTCCGTCGCTAGAGTTGGACTCGCCGCTACCGAACTCGGTTTCGAGTGCGCAAACGGCGAACGTCTCTCCGGAGGACCTCTCCAATGCCACAGCAAAAGTTCAATTCCCATACTTGGACTCTTAAATGCAGCGCAGCCTTATTAGCTGGCCTGCAAGTGTTCGCGAGCTGCTCTATCGCCGCTTACGCGCAAGACAACGACGATCATCAATCTCATACCCGTACACCGATAAAGCATGTCATCGTGATCATCGGCGAAAATCGTACCTTCGACCACATCTTCGCAACCTACAAGCCGAAACGTGGCGAGAAAGTCGACAATCTGCTGTCGAAAGGCATCATCAACGCAGATGGGACACCTGGCCCCAATTATTCAATAGCAACTCAATACACGGCTGTGGACTCTGCCAGCGACGGGTTCGAGCAGAGCCCGATGTATAAATCGATCTACCCATTGTTGCCGACGCCGCTGGCTGGCGGACCGACGACCCCTTATATTTCGACAATCGCGGAAGCCAAGGCTGTCGAAGATGGCCTGCCTGATTCCTACTATAAGTATTTGACGACCGGTGGTACTGGCCTCAAGCACGGAACACCAGACACGCGTATTTTGAACTATAACGACCTGCCTCCTGGTCCATTTCAGTTGACCCCAGGCGTTCCGTACGATGCCTATGCAGCCAGCCCGGTGCATCGCTTTTACCAGATGCGCCAGCAGACGGACTGCAACGTTGAGTACGCTACGCAGTGGAACCCGAGCGGATGCAAGTCCGATCTGTTCCCTTGGGTGGAAATCAACGTCGGCTCTAACGTCAACGGAAAGCCCCAGCCGCAGCCTTTTACCGAAGAAACTACGGGCGAAGGTTCGGCTGCGATGGGCTTCTATAACGTGCAGCAGGGCGATGCTCCATACCTGACCTACCTCGCCAACACCTATGCAATGAGTGACAACTATCATCAGGGTGTCATGGGCGGTACAGGCGCGAACCACATCATGCTGGGCACTGGAGATGCGATCTGGTACAGCGACGGAAACGGCAATCCCGCACGCCCACCCCATAATCAAATGGTCGCGTCTGGAACGCCCAACGCTGGCGTCGTCGATGAAATTGAAAACCCCAATGCCCAGCCGGGAACCAACGACTGGTATGTTCAGGATGGTTACGGAGGTGGCTCCTACGGATCAGCTTCCTATGGCGGAGGAAGCTACAGCAATTGCTCAGACTCGGATGCTCCGGGTGTTGGCTCGGTGCTGGACTATCTCAGCTCTCTCTCGTATGAAGTGAATCCAAAGTGCGACCCTGGACACTTTTATCTGCTGAATAACTACAATCCTGGCTATTTCGGCAATGGCGTCGTTGCTTCCTCAGACACCAGTGCGAACAACACAGTCTTTACTATTCCACCTTCGACGGTTCGCAATATCGGAGATGCGCTGCTGGAAAAGAACATTTCCTGGAAATATTACGGCGACCAGTGGAACATCTACAAAAATGACCCGGACTATCTGAACCCCGCAAATGCGTATTGCAACATCTGCAACTTCTTCCAGTACTCCACGTCCATCATGACGAACACGGCTGTCCGCAATGCGCACCTGCAAGACACTGTAGATCTCTACCAGGACATCCAAAATGGCACGTTGCCCGCTGTTTCCTTTGTAAAACCCAGCGGATTCGTCGATGGCCATCCATCCTCCTCCAAGCTCGACCTGTTTGAAGGGTTCGTGAAGAAGATTGTGGACGGCGTGCAAGCCAACCCGAAACTATGGAAAGATACCGCAATTTTTGTAACGGTGGATGAAGGCGGCGGTTACTACGACTCCGGCTACATCCAGGCGCTGGACTTTTTTGGCGACGGAACTCGCATTCCGATGATAGTTGTCTCACGCTATACCAAGCCAGGACACATTTCGCACCAATACAACGATCATGTTTCCATTCTCAAGTTCATTGAAGCGAACTGGGGCTTGGATCCTTTGACCAAGCGCAGCCGCGACAACATGCCCAATCCAAGGCAGAACGGGGTCAACCCGTACGTGCCAACCAACGGGCCGGCCATCGGGGACTTGATGGACTTGTTCCAATTCGATCACAACGACAATTAATTCAGCACCAACTAATAGCTCCACCGGCAGGATGTCATTCTTGCCGGTGGATTTTTTGTTCTACTCGCTTGCTATGTAGTTTTCTTTGAACTCAGCGACTGTACAGATCAGTCCTTTTACAGGGTGTTTTCTCAGCAACTTTTCCCTTGGATTTACGTCTGATAATGTAAGCAGCTATGTGTTGACCACAGTGCAGGATGGTTCATGTGATTCAAGGGAGACGGATGTTTCAAACGATATGGCGGCGCTCAGCGTGGCCTATGTTTCGAGATCTCCTCATCTGTGTTGTGTTGCCGACCCTGTTACTACTCAGCGCGGAGGTAGTGGCGCAAAAGACAGCTGCAGTCACGGCGCAAGTACGATCTGACGACCAGGTTGCCGACGAGATCAATACCAAATTGATGGCTTCAAACAGGCTCCGCCCGCTCGACCTGGGGGTGTGGGTACATGACGGAACAGCGACCCTGAGCGGTACCGTCCCCAATGTTACTTTGCGCCAAAAGGCAGATGCGCTGGTGCAGACCGTCCCCGGTGTGAAGAAGGTCGATGACCAGATGACGGTTGGGTCTGTTACGGCAACGGCCCCCGGCTTTCCTGCTACAAGTGCAACTCCGTCCGAACAGGCAGGAGTTGGTTCGTCGGCTGTTACCAGTCCCTCAGGAAGTAACTCTGCCACCACCTACGCCGGAAGTGGTTCGCAACAGACTGGCCAGAACGACCTACCCACCCGAAATCAGGCGCAAAGAACTCCTTCGCGCATGTACCCGACACGTGCCCCGCTGCTTACGATTGCAGCAGGAACTCCGCTTTACGTCATGATGATGCAGACAGTCGACAGCCATCATACGAAGCCGGGC
>JAJYGR010000284.1 GCA_021790655.1 Acidobacteriota bacterium
ACACTCTGCCATGGAGATTTTTCCTGAAGCACGCTCTTGCTGACCGCTAACGCCAACAGCATACGGCTTCCTATGCTCCAGAGAAGTGCGCCCAGCGCAATCCCTGGCCGGTGCAAAGCAAAGGCCGCCATAGCCGCCAGCAGACCGAAAGGAACACTAAACGTGAGCGCCGTGCCGAAATGCCCTTTCGGGCGAGAGAATCGCGTGCTTTTCATCCAGCGCGCCTGATGTTGCATGGAAGGCCAGAAAGCTGCGTGGAGTACGACGTGGTCAATCACATGATGCGAAAGCACCACCGTATGTCCGCGCGCGGCGACCCGGTTTCCCAGTAAAAAATCGTCGGCGCAATAGTCGCCCATAGGCAGAAAACCGCCAATCTCTTGCAGACAACTCCGCTTTATGGCCATTGTCGGCCCGAGCGCGAACTTCATGCCTTCCAGCATCTCCGCGACCAGTACTCCCGCGCCCATCTCGATCGACATCGCCGATGCCTCAATCCGCGACCACAGACCTCCCTGCCCCGCCACTCCGCGATATAAGCATGTCACCGCGCCCACGCGATCGTTCGCAAACGGCGCCACTACTTCGCGCACATAATCGCGCCGCACGCGTACATCGCTGTCGCTGATGATCAGGATGTCGTAATGCGCAGCCTGCGCCATAAGCTCCAGAGACAGGATTTTAGCGTTGGGCACGTGCGGCTCCCCGCTGGTCAAAAACTGTACCGGCACATGCGGATAGCGCGCCGATACCTGGCGCGCCATCCGCAAACCCGCGTCATTCGCGTGGCGCGCGCAGAAAAGGATTTCGTACTCGGAATAATCTTGTTCGAAAAAAGTGGAGAGATGCGCTTCGAGGCCCGGTTCCGCGCCGTGCAACGGTTTTAGCAGGCTCACCGCAGGTGCAAAGCAGGCTGGGACACGAGGCTGGTTTGGCCGACGAAAACGTATGACCGCAATCAAGGCCATCGCGGTGTATACCGTCGAAGTAAGCAGACCGAAAAGTCCGACGCCTAGCGCGAGATGAAGCAGTTTTTCCATCAAGTATTTTCTTCAAAATTTTGCCGGGAAAGTGCAGTGGACAGAATACCGGATGGAAAGGGCAGACGAAAGAAATGCCTGCTTTGGTTCATGCTCACATCGAAAGGTGGGAGATCAAGAACGTTTTTTAGACTCTCTCTGTGTTACTGGGACAATCACCGGGCGTCGCAGCGGCACCAGGCCGTGCACCGAGGAATTGTTCCCGGGCTGTACGCGCGTCAGCATTTCCGTCCGTACATAGTCGACGAAACTCTGCATCTGGCGGTTCATCTCTTCCATGCGCTCCCGCATTTGCAGGATGATCGCAATACCGGCAATATTGACGCCCAGGTCGCGCGCCAAATTCAGGATGAACTCCAGCCGCTCCAGATCTTCTTCCGTATACAGCCGTGTGTTGCCCTCAGTGCGCGACGGCTTTAGCAACCCTTCACGCTCGTACAGACGCAGGGTCTGCGGATGGATGGCATACATCTCGGCCACCGAGGAGATCATGTAGGCGCCTTTCGACTTACGCTTGGTTGCCATAGTCTCTGCTTTCAGCTTAACGCAATAATTGGCTTTCGGTCCCGAATTCGGATGCTATAATGCGCCATCATGCGAGTCCCTATGAAAGTATTTATGGTCTCCATAATTGTCGGATTGTGCGGCTGCGCCGCGCTGGCCCAAAACCCAAATGTCCCCTTTAAGCCCGGCGAGTGGAAGGTCAACCTGACAATGGTGCTGAACAATGGCAAGCCCATGAATACGGAAACGCAGATGTGCGCCGCCAAACCGGAAGAAGCCTGGAACCAAAAGCGGCCCGGCCAGCTTTGCGATCCTGTCAAACTCACTCCCGTGTCAGGCGGCTTTCACATGCAAATGCATTGCAAGGGCGGCAGCGGACAAATAGTGACGGAGATGCACATCGATATGATGACCCATTTCTCCAGCAATGGTGAATCGTATACGGAGACCGGAACCAGTACATCCAGCACAACTATCCCAGGACGCCCTCCCATGGTAATGAGCATCCAGATGAAGGGGCAGGGCACCCGGATCGGAGCCTGTACTACTCCCGCCAAGCCGTGATCCCTGACAGAGCACCGTCTCCTTGAACGCCCTGTCTGTCGAAGGACGGCAGCCCCTCTGACGTGCTAGCCTAGGCACGAGGCGAGCCATGAGGAAATTGCTTGCTCTGTCCGCCGTGCCGGCACTTTTGGTACTGACGGCCGTTGCCCAACAGCCTGTACTGCACTTCCAACCCGGCGCATGGGAAATCAACTCCGTCACCACCATGGCCGACGGCAGGACCGTCTCCTCCCTCACAAATATATGTGCCAAGGTAGAGGCGGACTTCTGGAAGATCAAGCAGGATGGTCTACAGTGCGATCCACCCAAGATCACCAGGGCGCAAGTTGGATTCCGCGTCCGAGTCGTTTGCATCTACAATCTGGACTCCCTCAACTCGCGAATCGAGTCCGACGTGATAGAAAAAATCTCCAGCGATGGCACAAGTTTCACTGCAACCGGCACATCGAAGACCAACACTGTCTATGCCGGCATCCCGCCCAAATCAACTTCCGTCCATTTGGAGGCAAATGCACACCGCGTCGGTCCCTGCAAATAGTCCCGGAGCAAGAAAAACTTTATACCTGACTAAAAAGTTCCTGCCGGGGATCTTCAGGATTTAGCCTCGCCAGGTCCCGCAAAATCTCTTTTGAGCGCTCATCCTGTATTTTTGGCACGACGATCCGCACTTCTACAATCTGATCGCCGCGTATGCCCTCCCTGGCTGCTGACGGTACTCCCTTTTCGCGCAGGCGCAGCTTTTGCCCGGTTTGCGTGCCTGGCGTAATTTTCAAGTGGGCGCGGCCGTCGATCGTCGGCACTTCAATCTTGGCTCCCAGCGCAGCTTCCGTCACGGTTACCGGAACAGTGACATAGATGTCATCCGCCTTGCGAGTAAAGACAGGATGCGGATCAAGCTGAACGATCAGATAGAGGTCCCCGGCGGCCCCGCCGCGTACACCGGCATTGCCCTTGCCTGCAAGCCGGATGCGCTGTCCATCGCGCGTTCCCGGCTTGATGCGAAACTCAGAAATTTCCGTGCGCGCGACCGTTCCCTGCCCATGGCAGGTGAAACATTCCTGTTGAATGTGACCCGTGCCGCCGCACTTTGGACATTGAATATTGAACTTCATGCGCCCACCCAACTGCGTGACGTGTCCAGAACCCTCGCACTCCGGACAAATCATGTCGCCGCCACTGGAGGCTGCGCCGTGGCAGGTGGGACAGACGACCTGGCGCGTAATCTGTAGACGAAGCTTCCCACCGCGAATTGCCGTCCAGAAATCCACATGGACCTGATATTCCAGGTCGGTTCCGGCCTGCGGACCTTCTTCCTGACGACCGCCACGAAAAGCTCCTGAGAAAATATCGCGAAATCCTCCCCAGGAAGAAGAGCCAGTCGTATGGCCCGTCTGCGCCGCGCGCCCGCCACCACCGGCAAAGTCGGAAAAGTCGAACCCCTCAAAACCAACCGGACCGCCACCACGCGGCTGTCCCGTACCGCCGCGGAACCCATAGCCGCCCTGCGCCGCAGCTTCAGCAGCCGCAGGATCGATGTTGTCGGAGTAGAAGCCAAGCTGGTCGTAAATCTTCCGCTTCTTCGGGTCGCTCAGAATGTCGTTGGCCTCCGACATCTCCTTGAACTTTTCCTCCGCTTTTTTGTCCCCCGGGTTCACGTCCGGATGATATTTGCGCGCAAGCTTGCGGAACGCCTTGCGAATCTCATCCGCCGACGCCGTCTTCTTGATGCCGAGAATGCCGTAATAGTCTTTGGTCTTGGTGGCCATGGGGTGCGTCTTTACCTATGCGCTTCTTTTCATGCGGCTTGGAGCTTCGTCTGCCATATCGGGCCTGCGACGGACCTCCCGGTGAATCTTCGGCATCAAATCCCGGTGCGCAACGGCCATGTCATACGCAGTCTGCATGTTTATCCAGAAATCTGGCGTGGTTCCGAAATAAATCCCTAAACGCATTGCCGTGTCCGTCGTGATGCCCCGTCGCTCATTCACAATTTCGGATATGCGTGTGGCCGGAACACGCAGCGCCAGCGCCAGCGCGTTCATGGACAGGGAAAGTGGCTTCATAAAGTCTTCCCGCAAAAACTCACCTGGATGAATGGCTACCAATCTGTCTCTTATCGTCCGCTGCGGCATGGTCTTACCTCCTAGTGATAATCCACAATCTCCACGTCCCACGCATCGTTTTCATGCCAGCGAAAACATACGCGATACCGATCGTTGATTCGAATGCTATATTGCCCCTTGCGGTTCCCTTTCAGGGCTTCCAGCCGGTTGCCCGGAGGGTCGCGCAGGTCGTCGAGCGATGTTGCAAAATCGATTGCGCCCAATCTGCGCGCTATCACGCGGGCCAGGCTGCCGTATTTCTTGCTGCGACCGGTGTTGTAAATCTTCTGCGCTTCGTCGTCCTTGAAGTACTGAATCACACGTTCAGCGTATCACGGAGAACGTTATACCGTTCACCTACGTGACAGTTGTTACTCTGCTATTCGAGGATGCGTGGTTCGGACAGCTTCTCTCGAAATCTCGCGCTACTGCGGCTACTTCCTTTCTGCAATCCTCCACTGAGGTCATATCGTCAAGCCTAAACGTCGCAACATTTATATTGCACTTTGGACATTTGATTGTTTCCAAACCCTCCGATCCGTCCGATCTTTTCCATCCTTTCGCTATGAATTTGGCGATGCTTGTGAAGTGTATTCGGCATGCCTGTGACTTCGTTTCGATCTCTCCTGATGACCCTTGAAGAACCAATTTGATTCCAACAAAGTAATTACACAAAGAAAAATTACGCAAACTCCCAAAATTGCACAAATCCACTTGCTTCTTTTCCCCAACTCGCACGACAAAGTATTCTTCTGGACTGAACGAAACCTTTATTGGCTCCCCTTGAAGAGGTATTATCTGCATTCCGGCAACAAGAAAATTTACATGTCCCAGATTTGTGCATGTCAATTCGAGACAGGATCCATCTTCGCCACGAACCTGATCGGGAAAGTCAAACACAGCTTTTGGCTCATTCTGCTCTGCGAGAATTTTGTCGTCACGCTTCCAACGCTCTCTTTGCTCTTCGGCTCCCTTACGAATCGCCTTCAATTGAATAAAGCCCGCGCCGACGAGACATGCAGTCGCTGCCGCAGCGACCCATTCTGCCACGGCAGCGCCAGATGGGAACAACCAATGAAGAAAACAGTGCAAACTGTTCATTCAATCCTCGTAATTTTTTCCGTCAATCGGCATCTTCTGGATTCTTCGTTCGTCCGCCAAGGCGGACTCCTCAGATGGGATGAAAGAGGGCGTACCTTCCTGACATGTGCTCGAAGCACAGAAACCACAGAGAGGAAGGTACGCGATGACGATCCACATAGGCGTAGATCTTCACCAGAGATTTTGTTATATGA
>JAJYGR010000340.1 GCA_021790655.1 Acidobacteriota bacterium
CCTGCGCCTCCTGTCATAAGCAGTTCATCAACAAGCAGATCAATCATGTGGGATGGGTGCAGCTCCAGAACCAATATGACGAATGGCGGACGGGCAAGTGGAACACCAGTCCAAACCCCGCGGAGCGGCTGCGCTGCCAGGATTGCCACATGTATTACACAACCGCATCTGCCCCCGGCATGGCGGACCCTTACGATCACGCAGTGGGTCTCGGTGGCAAACATCGCAACCACTGGTTCGCCGCCGCCAACCAGGCCATGCCCACCATGGTCAACTCTTACGATGCCGCCGGGCAGGTGCAGCGCGTGAACGCATGGCTGAAAGGCCAGGTGGTGGTTCCGGAAATTGCGAAGGTCTGGCCCAAGGGGCCGGTGATTCCGATTAAAATTCTCGGTCCGGCCTCAGCCCAGGCTGGCCAGAAAGTCCAGCTTCGCGCCGTCGTCACCAACAACAAGGCCGGACACGACTTCGCCACAGGACCGGCGGACCTGATTCGCGCCTGGGTGGAGATCGAAGTGCGCGACCCGGCGGGGCAGGTGGTGTTCCATTCCGGCGAACTCACGGCGCAAAATCATATCGAGCAGGGGACTGTGGTGATCCGCTCCATCGGCGTCAATGCGGAAGGCAATCCGATTCTGCGGCACCGCCTGTGGCATTATGTGGGCACCATCTTCAAGCGGTCGATTACGCCCGGCTATTCCGACATGTACGCCTACGACTTTACCGTTCCAAAACACATGCAGGGACCGTTGCAGGTCACAGCTAGACTGCGCTATCGCAAGGCAAACCAGTACTTCATGGACTTCCTGTTTCCAGGGCAGTCGCGCGAAGCTCCCATTACCGATCTGTCGTCCAGCAGCACGCAGATTCCGTTGATCGCGCAAGGTCCCGAAAAAGCTGTTCCTGTGGGCAACCTCCCCAGGCAGGCTCCGTCCACCGTCGCCAAGGGGGGACAATGAATCGTCGGACCTTCTCGGTCCTCAGCGCGGGATTGTTCCTCGAGGCGCTTGTCGGATGCTCCAAAAAGTCCTCCCGACCCAGGCAGCAAATTTTTAACAGCGAGGCCCGCGCCTTGCCGACCGACCATCCGAATGTCATCTTCACGGACGTTACGCGGCAGGCGGGAATCGACTTCGTCCACTCCGCGGGTGTCCGCACCCACCAACTGCCGGAAGATATGGGATCGGGCGCGGCTTGGGGCGATTATGACAACGACGGCTATCCCGACCTTTACTTGGTGAATCAACCCGGCCCGTGGGGGCAACCGTTAGGCCCCAATTCGCCAACCAGCCGCCTCTACCACAACAACGGCGACGGCACGTTTACCGACGTGACGGACCGCGCTGGCGTCGCCAATCGTGGCGGCTTTGGCATGGGCGCGGCCTGGGGCGATTACGATAACGACGGGCTGCTCGATCTTTACGTCACCAACTATGGCCGCTCCGTTTTGTATCACAACAACGGCGACGGCACGTTTACCGACGTGACCGACCGCGCCGGTGTCGCCAATCATCGTTGGGGCATGACGCCCGTATGGTTCGATTACGACAACGATGGGTATCTGGATCTGTACGTGCCCAATTACGTGGACTACAACCTGAAGGGCGTCCCGGCTGGCGCGACATCGCAGGAGTACGGAATTGATGTTCCTTTTACGCTCAATCCCGCTTCGTTTGCGCCGGTCCCCAACCGTCTGTATCACAACAATCGCGACGGCACATTCACCGACGTTGCTCCACGTTTGCGTGTTGCCGATGCATCTGGACGAAGCCTCTCCGTTGCGTTTGCCGACTTTACACTCAACGGCTGGCAGGACATTTATGTCGGAAACGATATTTCCAGCAACCGCCTTTATCAGAACCTTGGCCACGGACGCTTTCAGGACGTTAGCGCCTCTTCCTGGTCCGAAGAATATCGCGGGACCATGGGGATTGCGATTGGGGACTTCGACCGAGATGGCGATTTGGACATGTTTCTCAGCCATTGGATCGGGCAGGGAGACGCGCTCTATCAGAACCTGTGGAACGAACAGAAATCCGCTGGCAAGCTTCACTTTGAAAACGTGGCGGACATGTACGGCTGTGGCGCCATCTCCTATTCCACCGCCGGCTGGGGAACGTTCTTCTTCGATTTCGACAATGACGGCTGGCTGGACTTATTGGTTTTGAACGGCTCGACCTTCGAGGACAAATCCGACACCACTAAACTTGTTCCTGAAAAACCGTTCCTCCTGTGGTCGAAAGGCGAGGACGGCTTTTTCGACCTTGCTGCGTCTGGAGTTGCGGGCAGCGCCCTGCAAATCGCGAGGAACGCGCGCGGGGCCGCCTACGCGGATTACGACCGGGACGGCGATCTCGACATGATCGTCACCACCAATCATGGCCGCGCCGTGCTCTTGCGAAACGACGGGGGCAACCGCAACCACTGGCTGTGCATTCACCTGATCGGGACGCGCAGCAACCGGCAGGGGATAGGAGCGCGGCTCCTTCTGGAGGCGGGCGGCAAGCAATATCTTCGCCAATATGGGGTGCAGGGTTCGTATCTTTCTTCCAGCGCCCCAGAGGCATGGTTCGGCCTTGGGCAGATCAAGCAGATCGATTCTCTTACCATCGCCTGGCCTAGCGGCAGTCGGCAGGTGTTCCGCGATCTTCCCATCGATCGAACTCTGGCGATCACCGAAGGCCGTTCGGTGTGGGAAGGGAAAACAGCTACTCCATCGCGGGTCTAGTTTTCAGACCCTGGCGTCTCAACCTTTTGTTGTTCGTTGCTCAAACACCACGTTCGGTTTCGAACATGGCCATGGCTTCGATTTCGATCAGCAGGTCCGGACGGCACAAAATCGCCTGGATTCCCGTGGACGCCGGGAGCGGGTCGAGTCCGTGTTCCTTAAAGAATTGCGTGCGGACCTCGTTGAACGCTTCGTAGTCGCGCTCAATGTCGCGAAGATAGCAACTGGTACGCACCACGTCCTTCCAGGTCGCGCCTTCGGCGGCGAGCAGGCCGGTGATGTTATGGAGCGTCCTCGCAGTCTGCGCGCGGAAATCGCCAACGTGGATTGTTTTGCCATTTTCATCCAGGCTGGCGGTGCCGGAAATCAGCAGGATCGTGACACCTTTAATGTCCAGCCGCAGCCCACGCGAGAACGACGAGGGCTGCGCATACTGATAGGCCTCGTTCAGCACCCGGGGCTCGCTGATGGCCTTCTTGGAGACCGGAGAATTCGTTTGCTCCGGCGCGACAGTCGTTTCTGGTTGAGGCATGGATTACCACCTTCTTCAATTTTGATTCAGGACTTTACGGTCGGCGGCAGCAGCGTCACCCTTGAGAATCCTGCTCAAAGGCGTTGCGAGTTGACGGTTGCGGCGCCGCGTTTGCCGTTCAATGTGTTGCGATGCGATAACCGTCTGGATCTTTACCGCGCATGCGCCGCCACCATACCTGGAATGTAGGCACGTTGACGGTAACGATGAATAGTTTCCGTAAGCTGTTGGGTGGACACTGGAGCGGACGCACACCGTGCCAGGAGTGTTCCGTGCGCTGAAAAAACAGACTCTCATTGCCCCGTGGAACCAGTGCGGCGGCAACTGCCAGATCGTCGAAAGCCGGGGCCGAATGGGGTTTGAAGCGTTTCTTGTCGTCCAGAATCAGGATCTGGCCTCCCCAATTTATGTCCCAATCCGCTTCGGTGTTGAAATAAAAAATGTGCGTTGCCAGCTTGCGTCGCGCATCGCAGTGTGGCGAGACGGAACAACCTTGCCAGGCGTAGTACCACTCCAAAGTCAGGATGAATTTCTGGGGGCCAAGCATCCGGCGAAGGAAGGACTGGTAGGCATTTCCATGTAGCTCCGCGACGAATGCTTTCCAGGCCTCAGGCAATTCCATGCCCGGTTTGTAGTGCAGGATGTAGCGGTCATGCGGGGCCTGCCCATGCCCTCGTTTGACCCCGACTTTGCGGTCGAACAACTCAACTTCTGGAAGCGTGGTTCGGAGGCGTTCAAAACCCTCCGGAGTCAGCGCCGTCGGAATGCTGACCCATGGATATGGCTGCTGCCTGCGAAATGTTTCATCGGAGAGGCCCTCGATGCGTTCCTGGTTGAGATATTGCATGCCAAACCTTCCAAAATAGACCAAGTAATACGATCTCATTGCCCGACGCATTCCTCCGTGTCGCACATCACAGGATCGCGTGACGCATGTCATGGCACGCGACGAGCGCTCCAAATAGTCACGTTCGCAACCTTGCAGTCCAGACTGGGACTACTATCGGCCGGCTCCAGTTGGTGACGATTTGGGATGAGCGTCTGTCTGTGCGCGAAGCGCTTTCACGTTGAGAATGACGATGCGATGGCCACGCATTTCGATGGTCCCTTGCACGGCTAGTTTTTGCAATCCGCGCGTGACCACTTCCCGCACCGTGCCAAGCCGCGCCGCCAGTTGCGTGTGCGACAGAGGCAGAGAAAACGAGATGCCATCCTGCGGTTGTGGGGAAGTCCGTTGCGCTTCCTCCAGTAGCAATGTGGCCAGTCGCTGGCTTACGTCCTTCAGCGCCAACTGCTCAGCGAGGGAAGCGACATTCCGCAGTTTTTTCGCCAGTAAAGCCAGGGCTATCAGCGCCGTCTCGGGATGCTGTAGCAGGAAATGGCGCACATCTTCCTTTGCCAGAAAGAGGACTTCAGAATCTTCTTCCGCCACAGTGGAGGAAGGATAGGGCCCGCCATCGAACACCGCGACTTCCGCCAGAAGGCCACCGGCGCGCTCGACATGGATGGTCTGCTCGCGGCCATCGATATTTTCCCGGAAGGCCCGGACCGAGCCGGAGAGCACCACATAAAGCCCGTTCGCCGGTTCGCTGGCTGTAAATAGAATCTGCCCATGCCCAAGCTTGCGCTCGCTGCCGCGCGCAGCCAGTTCCGTCAGAGCATTTGTCGACGAACCTTGAAACAAGGCGGATTTCGCCAGAATCGCCACGCGTCGTTCTATGGACATAGCGCAATCTTCCCGCATGTGCCCGCAGATAGCAACAAGAAGACATCTCGCATCTGGTAAGTCACGACATCGGAAGAGTGATTTAAGTCACTGAGCTTCATTGGTCTAAGTTCTACTTTGAGAACCAGGAGATTCATTATGGTCATCACATCGCAAACACCGGTCCGCGACATCGCAGTGGAATATCCAACCGCCATCCCGGTGCTGGAACGCCTCGGCATCGACTACTGTTGTGGGGGCAAGCATACGCTGGCGGAAGCCTGCACCAAGGGCGATGTCGATCTTGCGCCCGTGCTGGAAGAACTGGAGCGCCAGCAACGGAATACAAACGCGCCCGAGACCCAGTGGCAGAATGCCCCTCTCAAAGAAATCACGGAGTATATCGTGCAGAGGCACCATGCATTTACCCGCGAGCAGATCAAGCTGATTGGCGATCTGATGAAGAAGGTGGAGGCCAGCCACGGGGCCGACCATCCCGAAGTCTTCGAGATCGGCAAGGTCTTTGCCGTTACCAGTTCCGAGCTTACGCACCACTTTTTTTGTGAAGAAAACATCCTCTTCCCCTACATTGGAAAGATGGAGGCAGGCCAGCAAGCGGCGTTGCCTCCCGTCTTCGGCAGCGTGGAGCAACCCATCACGCGCATGATGATGGATCACGACCAGGCTGGCGAGGAGCTTCGCGCGCTGCGGGGCCTCACCAACGACTACACCCCTCCGACCGCTGCCTGTCCGACATGGCGCGCGCTCTATCGCGCGCTGGAAGATCTGGAGCAGGACCTGCACCAGCACATCCATCTGGAGAACAACATTCTTTTCCCGCGAGCTCTGGCGCAGGCCCGCGCTCCGGAACTGAGTACGGAGAAGGCATGAGTTCCGCGCCCCACACAGAGGAGCAGCGGGCAAATTCTACGCGCATTGCGATGGAGCAGCACAGCCAATGGCTGGTGACTGCCTTCATCGCAAGCGGCATGCTCTTCATGCTGCTGCCGGGAACGTTCCTCGGCGTATGGAACCTGATTGGCATCTCCCAGCAGCGCACCCTCAGCACGCTGTCGCCAGCATGGCTACAGGCGCACGGCCAGGCACAGGTCTTTGGCTGGATCGGTTCGTTCATCCTCGGGATTGGGTTTTATTCCCTGACCAAGATGCAGAGCACGCTTACGTTTCCGGCGCGCTTGGGATGGACTTCCTGGGGCCTGTGGACGCTGGGGATTGCGCTGCGCTGGATCGGTGGCGTTACAGGTTGGCAATGGAGAATTCTGTTGTCGCTCTCCGGCGCGTTGGAACTGGCCGCATTCCTTCTCTTCTTTCGCTCGGTGCGGCGGCATCGCCCGGCGGACCCAGCGCAGCGTCCGCTGCGGCGGGAAACCTGGATGGTGCTCGTCATGGCGGCAACCATCGCTTTTCTCGTTGCGATGATCGTGAATTTTGCGGCCTTGACGCATCTGGCCCTCTATGGCGACTCGCCTGCGCTGCCGCATGTTTTCGATCAGCAGCTTGTCGTGCTGGCGGTCTGGGGCGTGCTGGTGCCTACCATCTGGGGTTTCAACGCGCGCTGGCTGCCGGTGTTCGCCGGGTTCAAGAAACCACAGGGTGTTCGTCTTCTAGTCGCCTACGGCCTCAGCGTTGCCGGGGTGCTTGCGGTCTTTGCGGAATGGCTGCCCATCGCCGCCGTTCTATTTCTGTTCGCGGCTTTATTGGCCATCGATGCGCTGCATGTGTGGGAACCGGCCGTCCAGCCAGCCAAGCTGCTGCATGTCCACAAGACATTTCCGCTTTTTATCCGCTTGACGTATGTCTGGCTGGTGGTGTCGTGCGTGCTGGACGCTCTGGCGGTCCTATATGACCATTCAGGGGGCATCTGGGGCGCTAGCCGCCACGCGCTCACTGTGGGCTTCGTTGCAGGCATGGTCTTTGTCATCGGCCAGCGCATTCTTCCCGCCTTCTGCGGCATGCGCGTGCTGTGGAGCACGCGGCTGATGTTCTGGTCGCTGCTGCTGTTGCATGTCGGCTGCGCGCTGCGTGTCACCCTTGAACCCTTGGCGTATGAAAGTTATTGGAAATTCGCCTGGAAGCTGCTGCCATATTCGGCATTCGTGGAGTTGGCCGCAGTCGTCCTGTTCGCCGCCAACATAATAGGAACGCTGCTGCATGCACCCGCCCATCTTTCCTCCACTGCGTCCAGGACAGGCGTTGCATCGCTCGCAGAATGATGGCGCGGCAGATTACAGCGACTATGAATCTTTTGGGAATTACATACTTAACTGCCTGAATACACGCGGGAGTGCCTGACGATCAACCTACGGCGCAGGATCAACAGCAACCATGTTATCGAAGTGCTGGCCGACGCCATGATCGAACCCGGCTCTCCGTAGGAGAACGGCTACCGCGAGAGCTTCAACTCCAAGTTGCGCGACGAGTTTCTGAACGGAGAGATCTTCTACTCGCTGAAGGAAGTGCAGGTACTGGCCGAACGGTGGAGAATCTACTATAACCGAACACGGCTGCACTCAATGCTGGATTATGCCAGCCCGATGGAGTTTGAACGAGCTTGGGACTGTAGAACGGCAGCAATCGCGAACTGACGACGGACGCAGAAGAAACCAGGCTATGGAGTACGCTCAGTTATGGTATACGCATTCTGAGGGCAAGCTCAGTTTCTATCAAAACAACTGGTTCAAAAAAATGACGGGCACTCCCGCATTCGCGACGCTGCAGCGTACCGGCTGCGGCCAAAGTTGTTTTCACAATTGCAACACGCCCGATCTTTCGTGAAACGATGAGCGAGTCGGGAAAATAAGGGAGAATTTGCGGCGGAATATTACAGCGTGGTATTTTGTCGGGCTGGTCACGGCGGCCGTCGCCATCAGTTACTTTGACAGGCAGACCCTGCCTGTCGCTGTAGAGGCCATCCAGCGCAACATCCCAATCTCCAACCCGCAGTTTGCTTCTCTCCAGGCGGCCTTCCTCGTCATGTATGCGCTGTTTTACGTGGTCGGGGGCAAGTTGCTCGATTCTGTGGGGACTAGAGTGGGGTTTGCCATTATCATGGCCTGGTGGTCCGTGGCTTGCGCGCTACAGGGTCTCGCGCACGGGCTTTCGGTCCTGTTGCTTGCGCGGTTCCTATTGGGCATGGGAGAAGGCGGGGCTTTCCCCGCGGCCACTCGCGTCGTCGCGGAATGGCTTCCGGTCCGTCACCGTGCCACCGGCATGGGCATCATCAACGCAGGCACGGCGGTCGGCTCCGTGCTGGCTGCTCCGTTGATCGGCCTTATTCTTTGGCTGGGGAATTGGCGGGACATGTTTTTTATTGCTGGGGCGTGCGGATTACTATTGACCCTCTGGTGGACGATGAGTTATCGCAGTCCGCAGCAGGAGGGGCAGGAACTGTCCCCGCCAATCGAGCGGAAAAGCGCACCAGCCATTCCGTGGTTGAGGCTGGTCAGGCAGAAACGAGTTGTTGGCTTGGTCGCAGCAAAATTTATGAGCGACGCCGCGTGGTACTTCTACCTGTTCTGGTTTCCGAAGTACCTGTATGACGCGCGTGACTTCGATATGAAGCATGTCAGCTACTTCGGCTGGATCCCTTATGCGGCTTCCGGGGTTGGCAGCTTTTTAGGGGGCTGGTTTTCCAGCCGCTTGTTGCAGAGCGGCCATTCGCTCAACTTTTCCCGCAAACTGGCTCTCGGCCTCAGTGCCGCGTTGATGCCGGTCGTCATCCTGGTGACGCACGCGCCGATCACAGTGGCGATCATCCTGTTCAGCATCGCGTTTTTCGGCCAGCAATCATGGTCGGGGTTGATCATGACCGTGTCGGCAGATGTCTTTCCTCTCGGTTCGGTGGGATCGGTAGCAGGCTTGATTGGATTTGGCGGGGCCATCGGCGGCGCGATTTTCGGCATCGTCGCCGGACAACTGCTCCATCACGGCACTGGATATGGCGCGGTGTTCGCGCTTGCGGGTAGTTTTCATCTCATCGCGTTCAGTATCATTCTTCTTACCGCAGGTGAGCTGCGCGCGGCAGACACGGATTTCTATAACAACAAGGACACATTGGTTTCGTTATGAAGATCAAAAACATCCGCACGCGGGTCGTGCAATGGTCGGGAGAAACCGCGCCGCTGCCCCCGCATTTCTGCACCAATCCTATGGATCTGCTTCAATTACCGCAGTCTTCCATGAAGACCTTTGCCTTTCATGGCTGGTTGATTGTCGAAGTCGAGTCCGACGATGGTCTGGTGGGAATCGGCAATGCCGCGCTGGCCCCGCTCGTCACCAAGCAGGTGATCGACCACTACCTCAAACCGCTTCTTCTAGAGGCCAATCCCTGGGACATCGAATTTCTCTGGCAACACATGTACCGTCACACCATGGCCTTCGGCCGTAAGGGCATCGGCATGACTGCAATCAGCGCCGTCGATATTGCACTGTGGGACCTTCTGGGGAAGGCCGCCAAGCAACCCGTATATCGCCTGTTGGGAGGAAGGACCAAGCCGCGCATTCCCGTTTACGCGAGCCGTCTCTACAGCACTGGGCTCGGCAACATGGCTGACGAGGCCCAGCGCTACTGTGCCCAAGGCTACAAGGCAATGAAGCTGCGCTTCGGCTGGGGGCCGGTGGACGGAGCGGAAGGAATGCGCCACAACGTCGATCTGGTGCGCACCGTGCGCCAGGCCGTCGGCGACGATATCGACGTGATGGCCGATGCATATATGGGCTGGACACTGGACTATGCCAAGCGGATGCTTCCGCTGCTCGAGCCATTCCATCTGCGCTGGCTGGAAGAGCCTGTTATCCCGGACGATGTGCGCGGCTACGCCGAGTTGAAATCCTATGGCAGAATTCCCATCGCGGGCGGCGAACATGAATTCACGCTCTATGGCTTTCGCGAATTGCTGCAGGCGAATGCTCTGGACTACATCCAGTTCGACACCAATCGGGTGGGCGGCATCAGCCAGGCGCGCAAAATCGCCGCGCTAGCGGAGGCATTTTCCATTCCCGTGATTCCGCACGCCGGGCAGATGCATAACTACCATGTCGTGATGGCGAGCCTGAATTCTCCCATGGCGGAATTCTTTCCTCCCGTCGATGTGGAGGTGGGCAATGAGCTGTTCTGGTATATCTTTCAAGGCGAGCCGAAGGCCAAAGATGGTTTCATCGATCTCGATGAAAATCTTCCCGGACTGGGACTGACCATCGATGAAGAGCGGCTGCTTCAATTTCAAGTGACCGAATAAGAGGGGACATTGATGCGGCTGGTTCAATTAAGGGCGGGAGAGGCGCGCCGTGTGGCGGTGGTTGAAGAGCCGGGCTTGCGTCTGCTCCGCAATTTCGATTCCGTCTATACCCTGGCGCTCGAAGCCATTCGCAACAACGAGCAGCTACCGACGCTGGTCGAGAGGCATCGGACCGACGAGGTGCTGGAGTACGACGCCATTTATTGCGGCGGTGGGGCCTGGAAGCTAGTGCTGCCGATCGACCACCCAGAAGAGGCGCGGTGTCTGGTCTCCGGCACTGGACTGACGCACCTGGGCAGCGCGCGCGACCGTCAGGACATGCATGGCCGCGCCGAGCAGGAACTGACCGACAGCATGAAGATGTTTCGCTGGGGTCTCGAAGGGGGACGTCCGAAACCCAATGAGATTGGCGTCGCGCCGGAGTGGTTCTACAAAGGCAATGCGCTCCTCGCTCGCGCCCATGGTGAACCGTTAATTGTTCCTGGATTCGCGGAAGATGGAGGAGAGGAAGCCGAGCTGGCGGCCGTCTACGTCATCGGACCCCAGGGCGACCCATACCGCGTTGGAATGACGCAAGGGAATGAGTTCTCAGACCATGTTTTTGAAAAGAAGAACTACCTGAATCTCGCGGGATCGAAGTTGCGCGCGTTTTCGCTGGGGCCGGAACTCCGGGTCGGTGCTGAATTTGGATCGATTCCGGGCAGCGTGAGCATCCAGCGCGACGGCCGGCAACTTTGGAGACAGGAGGTTGCCACCGGCGAAGCGGAAATGTGCCATAGCCTGCGCAACCTGGAGCACCACCATTTCAAGTTTTCACTGCATCGCCGCCCCGGAGATGTGCATGTGCATTTTCTTGGCGCGCATTCGCTGAGTTTTGGGCATGGCATTCAACTCAGGGACGGAGATGTGGTGGAAATCCAGTTTCACGGATTTGGGCGCGCGTTGCGCAATCCTGTTGAAGTGCAACCGCGGACAAACACGCCGGTCACGATCCACTCTCTGGCATAAGGAAAGGAAGGCAATGGAACCTAAGAGGATCGCATTTTTAGGGCTTGGATTGATGGGGTCGGGAATGGCGGCGCGTCTTCTCGCAGTCGGCCATCCATTGACTGTTTACAACCGGACACGCGCCAAGGCGCAGCCGTTGGTCGAGCAGGGTGCGAAATTTGCCACCTCGCCCGCAGAGGCTGCGACCAATGCCGAAATCATCTTCAGTATGTTGTCCGACGATTCAGTATGCCGCGAAGTATGGTTAGGGGCAGACGGAGCGCTGGCCGCCGCAAGACCTAACACGGTGCTCGTCGAGTCGAGTACGGTGACAGTGGAATGGGTTCGGGAACTCAATCAGGCGGCGCGCGCCCGCGATTTGGAACTGATCGATGCGCCCGTGACCGGAAGCAGGATGCAGGCGCAGGCCGGTCAGCTACTGTTTCTCGCCGGAGGCGCTGCGTCCACACTGGCCAAACTGGATTCCTTGTTGAGGACCATGGGTCGCGATGTCGTCCATCTGGGACCTACCGGCAGCGGCGCGCGAATGAAATTGATTAACAACTTCGTATCGGGAGCGCAAGCGGCCTCGCTGGCCGAGGCGATTGCAATGGTCGAGCGCGGCGGCCTGGACAGTGGCAAAGCGATGGCCGTGCTGACGGAAGGCGCGCCAGGCAGCCCGCTCGTGAAGACATTGAGCACACGCATGATGGCGCGGGACTATCAGCCCTATTTTTTTCTGCATCTGATGGCGAAAGACCTGCGCTACGCCATCCAGGAAGGCGGCCTGCAATCGCTCGATCTAACCACCGCCGTGGCGGCCTTGCGCGTCTTTGAGAAAGCGATTGCGGATGGGCTTGGCGACAAAGATATGTCGGCCGTCGTCGAACAATTTCGCTAGGACGACATCGGATTCGCCTGCCTGTCAAACACTCGCGCCAAAGCATGAATACCGCGACCGGTTACGCCAGATGTACGCTCATGCTGCCGCCCGCGAAAGAAATCTCTCGCTGAGAAGCGCCCGCCACGCCCACGCGAAATTTACGCGCCGCTACGGGCTTTCCCCTTCCCGATCGGAGGACCAACGTCCTTTCGGCGTCTCGCCAGTGCAATTCCGTGAGGACAAAGTCGCCATGTTCGTATGCGAACGTGGCCCCATCATCCTCATATAGGGTGGAATGTCCATCCGCGCCGGGATACACCGTCAAGGTGACAGGTTCGGAGGATGGTTGCGTTGCGAATTGCTTGACCGGGCCAGTGGGGATGACGGACCCGGCCCTGACATAAACCGGCAGCGTTTCCAGATCCACCGCGCGTTCGATCGTTTTGCCTCCGGCGATTTTCTCCGCCGTCCAGAAGTCCCACCACACACCGGTCGGAAGATATACCTCCCGGCTTTGCGCGCCCGCTTCGAGCACCGGAGCGACAAGCAGCGCCGGGCCAAACATGTAAGCGTCGGCTGTCGCGCGCGCCTGTGGCTCCTGCGGGAAGCGCAGCCATAACGCGCGCATCAGTGGCACGCCGGTTCGATGGGTTTCCTCGACCGAGGAGTAGATATACGGCAGTAACCGATATCTCGCGTTCAGATATTTACGGCATATCCGTTCCACATTGGGGTTGTGGAGGTCTTCCGGTTTCGGCAATAGAGAGGCCTCCTGCGGACTCAACTCCGCAGGGCCGTAGTTGCCCATGTCCCATCCCCACGGCAGCCGCAGTTTCCATGTTCGACCGTGCCCGCGAAACAGCGGACAAAATGCGCTGAATTGAAACCAGCGCAGAAACAACTCGGCGGTAAATTCTTCGGTAGGGACGAAGCCGCCGGTGTCGGTGCCCCAGTAGGGAATGCCAGAGAGTCCAACGTTGATGCCCTGCATCACCTGCGCCGCCAGCGTCTTCCAGGCGCTGGAAATATCTCCCGACCACAGCCATCCGTAACGCTGGATGCCCGCGTAGCCGTTGCGATGCAGCGCGTAGGGACGCAGGTTGGGGCGCGTCTGCCGGTCGCCCTCCCAGTACATCTCGTTGCGTGCCAG
Organism: Acidobacteriota bacterium; assembly: GCA_021790655.1. GTDB lineage: Bacteria > Acidobacteriota > Terriglobia > Terriglobales > Acidobacteriaceae > JAKAAZ01. The sequence goes on from JAJYGR010000340.1 coordinate 13,244, forward strand.
CCGGGCCGCTACCGGTAAAGGGTCGCCCTCATCCGGCCACCAGCCGTCCACTCCCAAGTGAATGAGCGGGACATGGTAACGCCAGTAATTCGCCGCGTCTCCGTGCTCGTCCGCGGCCGTGCCAGTGTCGCTGACCTTGCCATGCAGGTTGATGGGAGGATTGACCACATGCAGCACCACCTTGAAGTGGTTGCGGTGTAGTTCGCCGATCATCTCCGCCGGGTCGGGAAAAACGCTCTCGTTGAAGGTGAAAGAGCCGTGCCCTGTGTTCCAGCCGGAAGGGCAGAAGCCGGTCCCCAGATAGATTAGCGCGTCGCACGGCAGCTTTTTTTCGCGGAACGTTTTCGCTTCCTGCAAGATCTCTTCGCGGCCCGCGAGAGTGCGATGCGATTGCTGATAACCGAGCGCCCACAGCGGCGGCAAATGTGGATAGCCAGTCAGTTCCGCCCACTGCCGCAACAGTTCCGCAGGCGTATCGCCGAGCAGGAGAAAAACGTCCTGCCCCCGCGCGCTTTCATTCGGGCGAAAGATGCCGACATCGCCGCGCAGATCAAATTTTCCCCATGGCTCGTGAAAGAACAGTCCCCAACCGTCGGGACTCATTAGCCAGGGAATCGGCAGATGTCCCCCAAAGGTTCGCAGGTCGTCGCCGCGCTGCCCGGTCCGCATAGCATCTACTGTGCCGCGACGGTCGAGCATATGTGCTCCTTCCCCAAGGCCAAACAGAGGCGCATCGCCGCAGAGAAAAGTGATTTGTGCCGGAGAAGTCTCAAAGCGCAATTCCTGCAAAACCTGGCCGCGGGCGTTTCGCGCGGTGATGCGCAGCGGATTGCCAGCGACCTGGACGGTGTGTTTGCCCCAAGGGACGGCATGCGGAGCGGCGTCCGATTCAGCCCGCAGAATCGGGGTCGGCAAAGGTCGTTCGACCAGACTGCCATCGCCATAGATGCGATCCATGGGTTCGTCCGAAGCAGCTACAGTGATGCGCAGAATATGTTCGCTGACCGAGCGGAGCGTCAGTTCTAGCTGGGGCGGCCCGGTCCAGCTTTCGGCGGGGACGAATTTTGCCCGCAATAGCAGGCCCGCCGTACCTACTGCCAATCTCTGTAGCGCGCTCCTTCTGCTTATTTCTCCGTCCAATTCGGTTTCCTCGCTTTGTGTGCTCTGTTCTAGGTCTTCGGGCAGGCGTGGAGCGGCGGCCCTTTCGCTATAAATTCAGGAAGCATCTCAGACGTTATCGTTACGCTACGACGTCGTGATATAGGCGATATTTCTGGTCTTGAATGGCAGAGAACGAGACAAACGTTACCGGCCCCGCGTTCGACACGATGTTCCACGCGTCGCCCTGACGGCGGGCGGCAAGCAGTTGGGCGCGCGAGAAGCGGCTCTCGAGCGCGCCTGTGGCGAACAGCGTGAGTGGGCCATTGAGCAGCGCAACTGTATTGGGATGTTGAGGATCGACGGCCTCCAGGCGCAGTGGCATGTCGATGCTGTATTCGATTCTGTCGCCGTCCTTCCATTCGCGGCGCAAGGGAACGAACTTGCCGGGTTTCAAGTCCCTGAAAACGGCCCGCCCGTTGACCGCAATCGCTGTTTTGCTCCCGGCCCATTTCGGGACACGAAGATAAACTGCAAAGGTCTCCGGGCGGTCCGTATGCACACTTAATCGGATTTCCGGGGAGTAGGGATATTCCGTGTGCTGTTCGAGCGCGATGCGCGCGCCATTCTGCCACCACGTAACCCGTGAAGGCACAAACAGGTTCACATAGACACCATCCGTCGAGCGGAAGTAGGAGCTGATGCCGTAGTCGGCAGTGACCTGGGGAAAGGTGCCAGAGCAGCAAGGCCACTTATCGTGAAAGTAAAACTTCGAAGCGGAATTGTTGTAGTCGGAGTAGTAGAAGCTTGTACCGTCTTTCAGGATGGGCCTTGCGCCGAGAATAGTGTTATACAAGACCTTTTCCATGCTGTCGCCGTAGAGGCTGTCGCCAGTGACACGCATCAGATAGCGCACAATCTTGAAGTGGCCATAGGCCCCGCATGGAGTTTCAAAACTGGCGTGTGTGCTGGTGAGGCTGGCCCCAATATCTCCACTGTCGGGAGCACGGAAGGTTTCGTTCGGCCCCCATCCGCCGGTGGCGAAGCTCTGCGTAGTTACGACAAATCCGAAGCCGTTTCGCGCCGCGCGCAGGTGTTTCTCGCTTCCCAGCACCAGGTAGGCCTGCGACGCGGAGCTAAGCGCATTCACATGGCTGTATGCATGCAGCGAAGGAAGGACGTTGCGCCCTTCCGCAAGCGGGTCGAAGTAGGTGTCATCCTGAAGATAGCGCTGCGCCAGACGGCGATACCGCGGGTTCCCGCTCCGCTTGTAGGCGAGAAAGAAATTCTCCGGCAGGGTGTAGGATTCATCCCAGGTGAAGGCGATGTTCGGATGCGGACGCGCTGCCATCTCCTGCCGCGTCAGAGCTTTTTCCGGAAGATGTGGCAGCACCGCGTCGGTAGCGTTCCCCAGGACCGCAAGCGCCATTGGGTCTTGGGTAAACAGATGGGCGTCGATCAGGCCGCAGTTTGTCTTGTCGAAGGTATATGCGGGCAGCGGATAGTCGATGTAAAATTTCGGCGTCACGGTCGGTGCAAAATTGCGGACCAGCCGCTGCACCTTCTCCTGCGTCGGCTTATCGCCAGTAACGGCATAGGCGCGCGCCAGTCCGGAGACATACTGCCCAAACGAATGGCCGGGAACATAGCCTGTCATATTGCGTGGCGGATCGAAATCCTTCGACCAGCTATACCAGCCTCCCATGTCTTCGCCGGGTGCGGGAAGGCCTGCGCGCTGACGGAAAGGCTTCAGCAGCATGTCTTCATCCAATGCCAGAAAGAAAGCATGGTTGGTATTGAACTGATCGAGCATGGGGCCTTCGAGCAGTTGGACATCGGCGTAATTGAACTGGGCCAGTTTGGTGGGGGCGACATGGGAAATATTCGCCGCCGCGCCGGAACGGCGCGACATCAGCGACACGCCAGTAGCCGCACTCACTTTAAGAAAGGTTCTGCGAGAAGGTTTGCTCATAACGTGTTTCCCTCTTACTGAATGAACTTCAGAATTCAGCCAGACGTTGGCAAAATGGCGAATGGAAACGTTCGAGACATCAAGATCAGCCGGTTCGACCGGCCCGGCTGAGCGAATTTCAACAATCTTCTTCTAGCTGGGTTCGTATGGAATCCACACCTGCATTGGAGTCGGCTCGCGGTTCGCCCATGAGTAGTACGGAATAAGCTGGAGCAAAGCACTGCGAGCATTCGCGTTGCCCGGCAACGAAGCCTGGTAGAGCGACTCCTGTGAAGGCGCAGGACCGACAGCTCCCGGATGGGTCAAGACCACAACTCCGTCGAGCAGGTTCGGTTCATAACGGGATTGCGTCTTTTCCGTTGGCGAAGCGGAAAAAGCGGGAAAGTCCTGCGGAGTGCTGTCTGCCTGGTCCAGTTGCTCCATGCAGAAGACGATCGGGCCGCGCTGTAACGCGATGCGGCCCGTGTCCGCGGCCACCGCAGGGTTCGCATGGATGACCTGCGGCTGCATGTCGAAGCTGATCTCCACGACATCGTTGGCCGCCCACTGGCGCCGAATTGGCAGGTAGCGGCCTGGGGTCACATCGCGGATCGCATCGCCGTTGACGCGGACGGAAGACTGCTTGGACCATCCAGGAATCCGGACATACACCGTAAATACTTCAGGGACCGTCGGCGCGACATGAAGGGATATGTTTCCCTCCCATGGATAGCGGGTTTTCTGCGTGAGTTGGATGGCGTTGCCGCTATCCAGACGCCAGCGCATTTCGGAGTTGTCGTAAAGATGCACATACACGCCATCCTTCGATGTGCTGTAAAAATAGCCGGGCAGTGAGGCCAGCGTGCGCTCCAGATTGGGAGGGCAACAGGTGGTGTCGTACCAAGGATTGCGGATCTTGCCCGGCGGCGTATGCCGGTCTCCGGCGAAGCCCGTGGGATCGAAGGCGAGAGGGTTGCGGTAGCAGTAGGTCTTGCCATCAAGCGACATCCCGGAGTTGATTCCGTTATAGAGGGCGCGCTCGATGACGTCGGCAAAGCGAGCATCTCCGGTGGCCGCCAGCATGCGCCAGTTCCACATCATGTTGCCGATCGCCGCGCAGCTTTCGCCGTAGGCCCGTGCGTTGGGCAGCTCATAATCGTTGCCGAAGGATTCTCCCTGGCTACGCGCCCCCACGCCGCCAGTGATGTACATCTGCCGTTCGTAGAGGTCGGTCCAAAGAGTATCGAGCGTTTTCAGGTAGGCCGGATCCCCAGTTTCAAGATAGTAGTCGGTCGCGCCGCAGCAGGCATACATGGCCCGCACCGCATGGCCTTCGAGTTTGGTGCGAGAGGTGAAGGGAACGCCGCAGAACATGTAGACGATCTGCTGTTGTTCAAGAGGAATTCTGCTGTCGCCCTGCAAAATATAGCCTGCCAGATCCAGGTATTTGCGATTGCCAGTAGTGCGATACAACTCAATCAACGACATCTCGATTTCGGGGTGTCCGGCAACAATCGGCTTCTTGTCTGGGCCGGGGCCATAGTTGGGTAGCAGGAAGCCGTCGACAAAGCGCATGCCAGCGTCCAGCAGTGTCGGGTCGCCAGTGGCCCGGTAATACGCAATGGCAGCCTGGAGTAGATGGCCAATGCAGTACAGTTCGTGGCCCATCTCCTGGGTCTTCGGCAGCATGCGTTGGCTGGCCCGGTCGCCAACGTAGTAGGTGTTGAGATAGCCGCTCGGTTCCTGGGCCGCAACCACCTCGCGAATCATGGTGTCCGCGGTATGCTGTAGCGCTGGGTCCTTTCCCGATTGCAAAACGAAGCCTACAGCTTCCGTCCACTTATAGATGTCGGAATCGGAGTAGACAGGTCCATACTGCGCCGCGCTGGACTTTCCTTCGAGGCGAAGGAAATTGTCCATGCGGCCATGCGCGATCAATTCCTGCTGCATGCTCGGGATGCTCGACTCGACGTTGGTCGCTCGACGGGCCGACCAGAAGCCGTCCTGAATTGTGACCGCGCGGATGGGCACCGTCTTGAGCTTGGCGTACGGAGACTTGGAAAGGTCTATGACCCCCTCATCTTTCCAGTCCGCGGTTGGAGTAAAAGCATCGGCGCTGCCGGGCACGCCAGAAAGCGCCTGCCCATGGCGTGGGGCCAGAAGAGACGCAGCTACCGTGCCAGCGGCACTAGAGATAAATCGACGGCGAGTGAAAATATTTTTGAAATACATTTGCGAGTACTCCTGACGGATCCTCTTCGACCTGACTGCGACCAGGGTCTGAACAGCGGCGCAGCCGCCCAAGACGCGTCGGAAACGTTTTCCCGGCTCTTACGCGCTGTAGACCCTCCAAACAGCCAAGGGTAGAAAGCGCGGTCTAAACTTGGCAAATCGAGATCATCCAGTGGAGCCAGAAGGCCCCCGGTTTTGCCAGGGGCCTTCTGGCTTTAGAAAATGAAGTTTATCCCCAACTGTTCCCAACGTGGATTAAGCTGGGCGACCGATTTGCCGAAATTTCCATCCGGCAGATTTGCGTCCACTCCATTGAGATTGACCCGATTGAACAAATTGTAGAATTCGAACCTGAGTTGAAGGTTTGTAGTTTTTGTAATATGGGTATCTTTTAGCAGTGCCGCATCCGTTTCCGCAAACCCGGGGCCTTGGAACTGGTCGTATTTCTCGTTGCCTTCCTGGCCGAATGCCGGTAACGGGAAGTTTGAAAATCCGCTCGCATACGGACCAGTCGCTCCACCCTGGAACAAACCTTTCAAGTAGGCTTTACGGCTGGTTGCGGTGTGGTAGCTGACAACGTTCGGATAGTCGTAGTTGTCGCCATCCGCATTGTAATCTCCGCTATTGGTTTGATAGCCGGTGAATGTCCCCGCTGAGTTGACTGTCGGCAGGAACGGCGCATTGGTAAAAACGGTGAAAGGGTTGCCGCTCTGCAAAATTGTGTCGCCGCTGATGACCCATCCGCTGGTGAGACGGCCTTGGAGTCCAGATCCCTGATTCAGACCGGGAATCTGATAGCTCCAGCTCAGAGAGAGCCGATTCGGCGCGTTCCAGATGGAGGGAGCATAGTACTGATGAGGATTCGTTGCGGTCGGATAAACCTGCGTGTCGTCCATGGAGGAAGATCGCGTATAAGAGACGTTAAAGAAGCCCCTTGTCCCTACCCGGCCCCTAAGGTCAAGAATAAACGCGTTGTACGCGGAAGTACGATCATTAGCCGTATAGAATACCTGCCCGAAGCTGTGATTCAGACGTGTCGGAACCAGGCTATTATTTAGAATCAGGTCATCCCGGAAGCGATTGATGTCTACGCCATAGCTGACGTTATAGACCTGTCCTCCGCCCGACAGCAACTCCGTGTCCTTCGATCCGGAGTATCCAACGCTGGCCACGATATTGTGCAGTAGCTGCCGTTCGACAGAAGCGCTGTAGGCATACGACACTGGAGATTTCAAATTTGGATTGATACCGCCGATTGGAAATTGCAGTCCCGTGATACCACCATGGGAATTCAACGATCGCGCGGGAAGCGTTGGATATGTGAAGCCGAACGGCGGTGTGTTGCTGTCTCCATTTACGAATAGAGGAGCGTTCGCTGTTCCTTGATAAAAAGTTGGGAAGATGGGTCCAGGTGGATTGCCTCTGTACTCTTCCTGCATGTTCGCAAAGGTCGGCCAGTTATGATAGATACCGTATCCTCCTTTGACGACCCATACGCCTGTATTCGTAGGGTCCCACGCCACGCCGATGCGTGGGCTGAATATATCGGTAACGGCGCGGTTGAGCGCGTGGTTCTTTTGGATCACAGAACCGTTCGCAATCTGCTGTTGGATGGTTTGGCCAGGGCCATAATAGAAATTTGCAAACACGGTCTGGGCGCTGCGAGAATAGGGGTTTCCGAAATCGTCCCAGCGAAGACCGTAGGTCAGCGTAACGTTGTTGCGGACCTTCCAGGTGTCTTCCGCAAACAATCCCGATGTAGTCATGGCCGCATTCCATCCCCACTCCACATGCTTGCCTGTCAGCGGATTGTAAGCGACCCCCGATTCGGTGTACGGGTTGTCCTGCGCCAGGGCGAGCAGGTTGTTGAACTGGAAGGTTGGCTGGTCGTGCGGCCCCTGGAAATTCTCAAGCTCGGTATCGAAAGTGCCTTCCAGTCCGGCCTTGAAGGTGTGGTTCCCGTGGACCTTCGTCAATACATCGCGCCAATGATAATTTTCCTGGATAAAATCTCCCAATGCGAACCCGTCTCCAAAACCAGTCCCCTGTCCGGTCACGTTTACTAAGGGAACAGAAAACTTTCCGGTAGCCGGCGATATTCCCTCCACGCGGAGAATGCCAACAATCGCTTCATTCAACAGGGTCGGTGAAAATGTGTGGGCCTCATTGACCTGCAAGGCCCATTGATAGTAGTTGTTGGTAGTAGCAAATGCGGGCCGTATACTGGGACCGCCTGTATTCAGTGTTGTCCGGTAGAAATTTCCATAAAGCCGATCATTCTTGAAATACTTATCTAAACGTAAATTCCATTGATCGGCATTTCTAAAGCTGGTTGCGTTATAGACCCCCTGGTCGATCATGGGCAAACTACAGGGAATATTGTTCGTTGCCGCCGTTCCGCATGTTCCGGGAAATACCTGGGCCGCAGTTTGTACAACGGACGTGTTCGACGCCCCAGTCGGGGCATACTGCGTCAGCAACTGCGTGCCGATCGTATTTGGATAATTTGCCTTGGCGTAAGCAGTGAACTGTGGGTCCTCAAAGGTAAGGATCTGATTTCCAGTCGACGTGGCAGCGCGCAATGGCTCGATCGCGAAGAAAAAGAACGCCTGGTGGTGCGGGATGATGGGGCCACCGATAGTGCCGGAAAAGTTATCGCTGTGGAAAGGGGCATACCCGGATGTTGGGGTGAATACTGTTCGATCAAACAAATATTGGTCGTTGAAGTAGTCGCTCGCATTTCCGTGGTAGGCATCGGTGCCGGATTTGGTCGTCATGGTCATCTGGATCGAGCTTGCCCGCCCATATTCCACGTTATAGGTATTGGTCTGGATGCTTGTTTCCTGAATGCCATCCGGGTTTGGCGTCAAGTTCAGTACGCCCGCGCGGATGGCGCTGGTCACATCGAGGCCGTCCACAATATACATATTGCCCACCGCGCCTTGACCGTTGGCGCTCGCGTCCACTTGCGTTTCCGTGGAATAGTTGTCGACACCCGATCCAGGGCTTCCAGCCGCAATTGTGCCGATGCCTTCCACTCCGGGCGCCAAAGTGACCAGGCTGATCATGTTGCGCCCAGCCAGCGGAAGCGTCGAAAGTGCCTGTGTCTCCAACGTCATCTCATTGCGACTGTCCGCAGTATCCAGAACCGGTGCCTGCGAAGTGACCTTCACCGACTGCGTCATGGAGCCGACGGTCAGCTTGACTGGAAGGTTGTAGGTCTGGTTCGTCTCCAGGGTGAAAGGAATGACGGTTGGCGCAAACCCCTTTGCTTCGGCTGTCACTTGATAGGAACCAGGCGCAAGACTGACAAAGCGGTAATTGCCGGATGCGTCGGATATCGCCGTGGTGGTCACATTTGTCTGTGTGTTTTTAAGCGTCAGGTTTGCGCCGGGAACCGCCGCTCCGCTTGGATCCTGAACAGAACCTTGAACATACGCACTGAATTGGGCGAACCCCACAGTGGTAAACGCCGTGAGCAGCGCCGTGCAGAGAATAGCTTTTGCCAGATGTCGAATCGTCATGTGCATCGCCTCCAAATAAATGTTTTTTCTCTTGAATCGCCTGCATTCGTACTTAAAAACTTGCCATCCAATTGAGTGGCCAGTGAAAACATCATCAAGAACAGCACGGTAAACGTTTTCTAATCTCCCAAATTAAAACCCGGCCAACGGCCGGTTTTTAATTCATCAAGTTTATACGCTGCAAGCAAAATGGTTGTCAAGAGTTTCAGCAGGAGTTTCCTCAGAATTTTGCACCGTGCCAGTCGAGCAGGAGATCCATCTGTAAACTTGGCGGAGCTTGTTGCGATGGGATCGAGACTGGTTTGCAACAGAATTCGCTGGATTCCATCGGCCAGCGCATAGAAGCGGAAGGGTGGAATGCCTAAGAAACGCTGCGAGACGATCGACAACTTCTCGGCCACACTGCGTTGGAGATGGTCTTTTTCCAGGGACTAAACGTTTTCTGTAGAACGGATGACGATGCGTTGCTGCCGATCCAGCAAGGTTTCCAGCAGTTTTTTGCGATCGCCGCCGCGGTTCATTGTCCAGATATCGCGACCCCCAGTGTAGAACCGGCCTTGATCGACGCCAGAGAAGACCTCCACATTTTTCGCCAATGAAACCCTTGGCCTCCGCCAAATACAACCTCCGATAGTGCGGCAGTATAGTCCAGTCCCATCGAAAACCATCGATGGTAAGCTCAGATGTTGTCGCGGAAGTGGTAGAACTCGAATATACGCCGTTAGCGGAGGCGAAATCGGTGTAGTACCGGATGCTCAAAAAAGTGAGCTGGAAATTGAAACTATCGAAGTGCATTGCAATAGGAGCAGCGATCCTGGTCTGCGGAGCCACCTGGGCGCAGACCGCTTCCGGCAATGCCTCGGCTGCGAGTGAGGCCCTGCGCAATGGCCAATTCCAGACTGCGCTGGATTTAACTGCCGAGGGGCTGGCGAAGACCCCACGAGACTATCGGCTGTGGACTTTGCGAGGGATCGCGTATTCCAACCTGCACCAGCAAGCACAGGCGCTCACCGCTTACAACCATGCTCTGTCGCTGTCTCCCCGCTACCTCCCAGCTTTGGAGGGCGCGGCGCAAATCGAGTACCAGACAAGGGGGCCGCGCGCCGTTCCGCTGCTCCAGGAGCTGCTGTCGGCGGACCCAGAAAATCAGACCACCCACGCGATGCTCGCCGTCCTTTATTACGAGCACAATAAATGCTCGAACGCCATACCTCATTTTGAGCGCAGCTTATCTTTGATCGCCGCGCAGCCGCTGGCATACGGAGAATACGGCGCGTGTCTGTACCGCACAGGGCAATACGATAAGGCAGCCGAGATTTTCGCCAGGCTTTTGGAGCTTCACCCCGAGGATCGACACACCCGATACGATCTTGCGCTGGCCTTATGGATGGCGAAGCAGAACCAGGGCGCCCTGAAAACTTTGGACCCAATTGTCCAGTCGTCAACTTCCGATGCCAACGCGCTCAGTTTGGCTTCCACGATTGAAGAAGCTGATGGCGACACGCAAAAGGCCGTTACCTTGCTTCGTCAGGCGATTCTGGCCGACCCGAAAAACAGCGACCTCTATCTGCAATTTGCGACGCTCAGCTTTGCCCATGCATCTTACAGGGTTGGCATCGATGTCCTCAACGCGGGGTTGACCCAGCTTCCTAAAGCAGCCGAGTTATACCTGGCGCGTGGAATTCTTTATATTCAATCCTCGAATTACGAAAAAGGATTGTCGGATCTTGAGACCGCGAACCAATTGGACCCGACGCTTGCCCTAACCCGTACAGCGGAGGGCCTGCTGGACAGCCAAAAACATGATCTGGGTCAGGCCATCGAAAAATTTCGCCAAGCAATCCAGGCCAATCCCAAAGACGCTTATAGCCATTACTTGCTCGCCGAGGCATTGATGTCGCGAGAACAAACGAAAGGCGACCGTAACTATATTGCAGAACGCACGGCCGCGAGGCAGGCAATCCAACTCGACCCGAAGCTCGGAGCAGCGAGAGATCTGTTGGCGACAATCGATCTTGAAGACGGAAACATAAAGGACGCGATCGCGCAGAGCCGTGCGGCGCTTCGTCTGGATGCGCACGACCAGGCTGCGGTCTATCATCTCATCCTGGCGTTGCGAAAGACGGACGATAAGTCCGAGATACCCAGCCTGGTCAAGAAGCTTCAGGAACTGAAAAAAGAGAGCGCGGGAGTAGGCGCCCACAACAGGGTATTGCGGCTCGAAGAGCAGCCCTCCGGGACGGGCGCTTCCGCGGCAAATAGCGAAAAATAAGTTCGGCGGATTTTCTTGCTTTAATTGTTTAGTCCCACTGTGTTGCGATTCTCGGCGCGTTCATTTTTCGCAGTGAGGCACCATTGCTTTGCGTTTAATTGTTGAATGGCATAGTCGGCCATGCGCGCCCCAGCATTTGTCAGCGGAAGTTCTATACAGAGATTCTCTTGAACACAGAGTATCGACAGATTGCCGCATAAATTAGTCGATCCTGAAAAACCGACAAGACCCGTATAAAACCTGATGAAAGGCGGCGTTGGTTGCACTAGAATTTCCCTGAAGCCGCAGCAAATGTCTTGG
>JAJYGR010000241.1 GCA_021790655.1 Acidobacteriota bacterium
GCTGGTACTGCATCGGCAACATAGGATGCCACTGACACGCTTGCTTGCATTGTTGAGCAGTGGGCCTGCGAAAGTTCTTCAATTGAAGCATCGCGGCTCCTTATCGGTTGGGTCGTTCGCCGATGTCGTGGTATTTCGTGTCGCAGAACAATGGAAATTTCTGATGAGCGACTCAAAATCAAAATCGAAGAACACGCCTTTCGATGGATGGACATTGCCTGGTAGAGTTCTGCTGACGATCAGCGAAGGCCGCATTGTGCATGATGCACACGCTGTTTCCAGCAAGCGATAATCCACACATCTCGGATTCATGGTCCATATAAAGGACATCCAAGGGTGTCATTCTGAACGGAAGCCGTTCGCCGTGGGTCGCCGCGGCGACGAGTGAAGAATCCAGAAAATATTCGCCACATAGTCTTCGCCATTACCGTCTGGACCCTTCGCTTCTCTCAGGATGACGAGCTTTATTTCTCAATCACAGTATTTGTAAATCCTGCACTAGCTTGGGGGGATTCTTACATTCGAATAAAATCGTATTTTTTCGTGTAGATATGATTTGTCTATCCGTATTTTTTACATTAGAGTCGCAATATTCGAGCTATGCGACGGCCCACTTTTTACATCCTCTTCTTTTTGATTTCCGGTTTTGCTTCAGCGCAGTCGTGGACTGGACGCTGGCTGGCCAACGTTACCAAAACACAGAATCAGCAACCGCACTGGGTTACACCTCTGGTGCTGGTAACACCCAGACTCGAACAGGAATTACGCGGCGATTTCGTCCGGGAGTTGCTGCCGGACCAACAGCAAAGTTGGAATTACGACAACGGGAAGGGTCTGGAATTGATTCCGCAGTCTCATATTGAACTGCTGTTCAACGCGCCGCCCTATCTGCAACATAGTCAGAAGGGCGCAGTGAATGGCCCCGGCGATGTCAGTTTCCTGATGAAATATCGTATCCTCGCTGCCAATGAGCAGAAAGGTAACTACATTCTGACCGCATTTTTTGGCGGTAGCGTTCCAACCGGCACTTACAAAAACGGCGGCATCAGTTCCGTACTGACGCCAACGCTGGCAGGTGGCAAGGGGTGGGGTCGCTTTGACATCGAGTCCACATTAGGCGGTATTCTGCCCGTCGATAGCGTTCGACAGGTAGGTCGCACAATAGTTTGGAATACCGTTGCTCAGCAGCATGTAGGCCGCTACCTGTGGCCCGAACTAGAGGCCAATTCCTCGTTCTTCAAAGGCGGCCCCAACGACGGGAAAAAGCAAATATTCGTTACTCCGGGACTTTTATCGGGTCGGTTCCCTTTACACAATCGAGTGGGATTGACCTTAGGGGCCGGTATGCAGATTGCCGCCAGCCATTACCACCAATACAACCATGCGCTCATTCTGACTGCGCGTATCCCATTCTGAATATTTGTAATTTATATAGTTACAAATTCAAAAGAGTCATCGCATTTAAGTAAGAATCGTCATCTGCCTGCCCACGCGCGAAATGGTTTCCAGAGCCTGGTCCAGTTGGGCGCGGGTATGTTCGCTGGTCATGATGGTGCGAATACGCGCCTTACCTTCCGGCACCGTTGGGAATGCAATTCCTGTGGCCATCACTCCAGCATCGAACAGCTTGCGGGAAAATTCCATCGTGGCGCGTCCATCGCCAAGGATGATCGGCGTGATGGGTGTCTCGCTCGCAGGTGTATTGACGCCACCGATGTTGAATCCGGCGCTAGCAAGCCCCTGCTTAAAATAGCGCGTGTTGTCCCACAGATGTTCAATGCGCTCCGGTTCGTTCTCTAATATGTCGAAGGCAGCAATGCAGGTGGCCGCGACGGAAGGCGGGTGCGAGGTGGAGAAAAGAAATGGGCGCGCGCGGTGGTAGAGATAATCGATCAAATCGCGGGAGCCGCAGACGTATCCGCCCAGCGAGCCAATCGCTTTCGACAGCGTGCCGACCTGCACATCGACGCGCCCATGGCAATGAAAATGGTCTACGCTGCCGCGTCCATTGCGGCCCAGCACGCCAGAGGCATGGGCGTCGTCCACCATCATGATCGCGCCGTATTTGTCCGCAAGATCGCACAGTTTATCTACGGGGCCGATGTCGCCATCCATGGAAAAAACGCCGTCGGTAATCAGCAATTTACGGCCTGGTTCATTCTCAACTTCCCGCAACAACTCTTCCGCATGGGCCATATCGCGATGGCGAAAGACTTTCACCTTGGCGCGGGAAAGCCTGGCTCCATCGATAATACTGGCGTGGTTCAACTCATCCGAAATGATGAAATCGTCTTTGCCAAGGATCGAGGAAACCGTGCCTGCATTGGCAGTAAATCCCGATTGGAAAACTACACATGCCTCGACATTTTTGAAGCGCGCAATTTTTTCTTCCAGCTCCATGTGGATGCGCATAGTACCAGCAATAGTACGCACAGCACCGGAGCCGACACCGTATTTGCGTGTCGCGTCGATGGCTGCTTCTCGCAATTTTGGATGCGCGGTCAAACCTAAATAGTTATTGGAGGCAAGATTGATGACGCGCTTTCCGTCATAGGTACAGACTGGTTCCTGCTGATCTTCCAAGACTCGAAGTTTGAAGTAAGTGCCCTTTTGTTTCAGCTCTTCCAACTGGGAAGACAAGTGCGCTAACTGCTTGCGCGGAGCAACGGCTGTGGTCATTCCTGGACTCCTTTGTGGGAAACATCCCAACAAGAAATCCTAATCCTTTTTGTGTGTTCAGAATAGAATCGCAGGTTCTAGAGATTTTCTCTCAAAGGCGGCCATCCATAGTGTTCGGTGAACATTCCGAATATCCCTAACAGGATTGCTGTAACTCCAGAGAGATAGAGAAGAAGAAGATTCATGACGCCATGGGCGTTTCGCTGCAAAAACGCTTGCCCCGCCACAGCAACTATCAGAAGAATGGGTCCCATTATCAGTAAAAATAAAGAAGCGCCTCGACGCTTGTAGAAAGCGCCAATCGACGCGCACAACGTAAAGATGCCACCGGCCAAGACGACAAAAACCTCAAGCCAGGAACTCCCCTTGACGCTGGTCAGGATAGCGATGGGGCTGTACACAAGATTGGAAAATCCCCAGAGGACACCCAGCGAAAAAACTGTCGTTCCCCAAAAACGGCGCAGACGGATTTGTTGATCGCTATCTTTCATCTCGACTTAGGATAGTTCGAGGCCTCCATAATTCGCCAGTCCAAAACTCCGATGTTGTTTACAAGCGCTGAAAAATTAAATCTTGCCGGGCTTTGCAACATTGGGTACAGCAAAGTTTTCTCTGCTGAACCCATAGGGGCAGTGGCGACAGTTGGACTGGCAACAGAAGCCGCGTTTCAAGTGGTACGCTTCCGTGAAAACTAGATATGGACCATCGAAATAATAATCGTCCTCTTCATTTTCAGCAGGCTCGGCGTCGCGTGGCGTCATCATCGATGTTTACCTTACAGCATTTCTCACAGCGATTCTTCCAAAGCTGTCGCCGTCACAGGAATGTTCCTGCTGCGTAGACGTCGCGTGAGTTGCTGAGGAAGTTTTGATCCCGTGAAGTGAAGCACCAGCCATGCTGTGAACATCCATACGGTTGTGCCACAAAACAACTGCAACAGGTCTACTAAAAACGATCTGGCAAGTGGCAAAATATGCACCACTCCATAGAGCGCGGCAAACGCCAGGATCGCTGCACCCATGGAGCGCGCCAGCTCCGGATATTCCAGTCCGCGCCACGCTACAAGGCGCTTGCGATCTAACAGCCATGCCAGCGCCAGCGTTTGCACGACGATGCCACAGTCTGAAGCAATGGCCAGTCCCACCACGCCCATGTGATGGAACAGGAACCAATAGAGTGGGACGGATGCAGATGCAATCAGTGTGCTGGCGGCCATGGGAGTCAGCGTATTGCCAGCGGCATAAAAGGCGCGCGCATAGATGGCTTGCGCGGACCAGAAGCACAGCGAGCCGGCAAACAAGGTGAAGTAGAGGGTCGTCCGACCGACATCCACATGATGAAAGGACCCTCCGCGCAATACCAGATCGACGGCAGGATAAGCCAGGCCGATCATCCATGCCGACAGTAAAAATGCGAAGGCGAAAATGCGCGTCACGATTCGATTGACCGCAAACGCGAATTCGCCATAACGTTTTTGCCCGGCGAGCGACGCAAAGAATGGCATCGAGGCAGCTCCAGCGGCTTGGCCCAAAATCGCCATCGGCGCGCTGAACAGCGTTTTTGCGTAGGTCAATTTTGCGATGTCCCCGTTCCCCTGAGATGCAAAGTAGGAAAGTATCCAATTGTCCACCGTGACCAGCGAGACGCCGATCATCAAAGGAACCGACAAACGCACCCATTCACGCAGGCCAGGATGGGACCAATTTAGCCGAAAGCGAAGACGCAGTCCCATGCGATGCGTCCCGATATAGTTCAATAGCAAGGGACCGGCAATTGCCCCGGCGACGGCGCCTACAGCGAGAGAAGAAACGCCGAGATACTTGGCCAGCAGAACGCCACCCAAAATGATGCCAAGGTTATAGACCAGCGGAGTAACGGCCTGATAGGCAAACTGTTTGCGGACGAGCAGCACGGCTGCCAAAACGCCTCCAGCAAAAAAGCACAACTGGCCGGGCAGAAGAATCCGCGTCATGTGCGTACAAAGGGCAGCTTTTCCAGCGTCAAAGCCAGGGAAAAAAATATGCGTGTAGAGTGGCGCGAACATCTCCCCCAGGACCACGGCGCTTCCTAATACCAGCAGCATCACACTGAGGATTACAGACAGTGCTTCTTCGCCGTCCTTTTCGCGACCCTGTTCACGATAGCGGCTAAGAATGGTGATGAAAGTGATGGAAGCTGTGCCGCCAACCAGCAGATAGGTCAGCATGTCCGGCAGTTGGAAGGCCGCGCTGTAGGCATCTGTGCGCGCACCCGCGCCAAAGATATACGCGATGACTTTGATGCGCACGAGTCCAATGACACGGGACAGCATGGCCGAAACCATGAGCAGTAAGGTGGCGGAAAATGCTGTGTGCTCATGGGAGAGCCGCAGCCATTTCGGGCGCTTGCTGGCGGATGTGTGGCGCAATGTGGCTGTTGGAATCTTCTCGTTCATGGACGCTCTGCGTATGATTCTATCGGTTAGCGACGGATGGCCAGCGCAGAATCAACAGACTGCTAAATCCAGTGTGCTCTCCCGTTACTGCGATAAGCGCGTCCTATCGCCGATAAGCAAATACACTTGGACGCCTCTCCTTCAATTCGCGACACTGAAGCCCATGACGAAAAACTTGTTTTTTGTGGGCATCGTCGTTGCAGCCAGCGGACTGATTTCTCCGGCACTGGCTTTGGCGGTGGGCCTTGTCTACGGGCTTACCCTGGCACACCCATTTCAGATGGAGAGCAGGCGTCTCACAAAATTTCTTCTTCAGGCGTCGGTAGTTTTTCTTGGTTTTGGAATGAACCTCCAA
>JAJYGR010000265.1 GCA_021790655.1 Acidobacteriota bacterium
CATACGCCTGGAGACCCCGCGGCAGGTCATCGTTGAACTGGGTCGTCTCGGTGTTGCCGCAGCATGATTCGCAGTAAAAGTGAATTTTGAAAAGGGGAAACGTATGGAACTTGGTCTGATAGGTCTTGGAAAAATGGGCTTCAACATGGCGGAGCGCCTCCGTCAGGGCGGACACAAAGTTGTTGGGTTCGATTTCAACGCGGAAGCTGTTGGCAAGCTTACTGCCACCGGTTCTGTCGGCGTGCAATCGCTCGAAGATCTGGCGAAAAATCTGAAGGCCCCGCGCGCCATCTGGATCATGGTCCCTGCAGGCGACCCCGTGGACCAGACCATCGCCAAGCTTGAACCCTTCATGCAAAAAGGCGATATTTTCATTGATGGCGGCAACTCCAACTACAAGGACTCACAGCGCCGTCACGCGCAACTCACGCCAAAAGGGTTTCAGTTCGTCGATGTCGGTACCTCCGGCGGCATCTGGGGGTTGAAGGAGGGCTACAGCATGATGGTCGGCGGCGATAAGGAGCCAGTCGAGCATCTGCGGCCCATCTTCGAGACGCTCGCGCCCGCCAAGGACAAAGGCTGGGGCCACGTCGGGCCATCGGGAGCGGGACACTTTGTCAAGATGGTGCATAACGGTATTGAGTACGGACTGATGCAGTCCTACGCAGAAGGCTTCTCAATCATGAAGCACAAAGAGCCGCTGCAACTGGACCTGACACAGATCGCCCAGATCTGGCAGTACGGCAGCGTGGTGCGGTCGTGGTTGCTGGACCTGACTGCGGATGCGCTGGCAAAAAATCCTCAACTCGAAGGGCTGGACGCTTATGTGTCCGACTCTGGCGAAGGCCGTTGGACCGTGTTTGAAGCGATCGATCTCAACGTGTCGGCTCCTGTGATCACTGAGTCCTTGATTCGCAGACTGCGTTCGCGGGAAGACAACAATTTCTCCGATCGCATGCTCGCCATTATGCGCAATGAGTTTGGCGGCCACGCAGTAAAAAAATCGACCTAGGTATCCATGTGCAGTCCGACATGTTTTTCGCTAGCAAGGAGCGTTGTCTATGGCAACTACAGAAGTAACCATTTCTCCCGAGGAACTTAAAAAATCGAGCAGTCCAGAGCGTATTCCAGACCCCTGCGTCGTTGTCATCTTTGGCGCTTCTGGAGACTTGACCAAGCGCAAGCTGCTGCCTGCGCTCTACCACCTGGAGCAAGGGGGGCTGCTGCCGAGCAAATTCGCCGTCGTCGGCGTGGCCCGTCGCCCTCTTGGGGATGAGTTCGCGCAGGACATGCGCGACGGTATCGTCAAAGGTGGCGGCGTCGATGCCATAGACGCCAAGCTCGACGAGTTCATGGACAAAGTGAACTACCATGCCATGAACTTCGACGATGCGGATGGCTACATCAAGCTGAAGCAGCTTCTCGAAACTCTTGACAAGAAACATGGGACGAATGGCGACCGCCTGTTTTATCTTGCAACGGCTCCGGACTATTTTGCGGAGATTGTGCATCAACTTGGCGCGCATGGCATGGCGAAGCCTGAAAAGGGCATGGTTCGAGTCATCATCGAAAAACCTTTCGGCCACGATCTGCAATCGGCCCGCGAGCTGAACGATGACGTAAACAAGGTGCTGTCTGAAGACCAGATATTCCGCATCGACCACTATCTGGGCAAAGAAACGGTGCAAAACATTTTGGTGTTCCGCTTCGCGAATGGTATTTTTGAACCCATTTGGAACCGCAACTTCATTGACCATGTGCAGATTACCGCCGCTGAAAGCATCGGGATCGAAGGCCGCGGACCATTCTACGAAAAGGCCGGTGCATTGCGAGACGTGGTGCAGAACCATGCGATGGAACTGCTCTCCTTCGTTGCTATGGAGCCGCCAGTGTCTTTTGGCGCCGCACCCATCCGCACAGAAAAAGTAAAGGTCTGGAAGGCCATCCAGCCTATCCAGATGCGGGACACCGTGCGTGGTCAGTACGGGCAGGGAGATGTAGATGGGAAATCGGTAATTGGCTATCGCAAGGAAGAACGCGTCAATCCAGCTTCCAACACAGAGACCTTTGCCGCGATGCGGTTCCATATCGAGAACTGGCGCTGGGCAGGTGTCCCATTTTATATCCGTGCAGGGAAACGCCTGGCCAAGCGTGCGACGGAAATCACCATCCAGTTCAAGCAACCGCCTATGCTCTTGTTCAAAGACAGCGCCGGAACGGGAAAGTGCGACGAGATTCAGCCCAACATCATCTCCATGCGCATTCAGCCAAACGATGGCATCTCCTTGCGCTTTGCGGCGAAAGTGCCCGGCACCACGATGCAGAGCTGCCCTGTCAATATGGACTTCGATTATGCAACGGCTTTTGGTGTATCGTCGGCCAATGGATACGAGCGGCTTTTGCTGGATGCCATGCTTGGAGATGCTACCCTGTTTGCGCACCGTGACGGCGTGGAAGCGACCTGGTCGTTGATGACGCCCATCCTCGAAGAATGGGCCGCGGACCCTCCGAAGGATTTCCCCAACTATGCTGCTGGGAGCTGGGGCCCGGCGGCTTCCGATGCATTGCTGGCCCGCGATGGCCGCCAATGGCGCAAACTATAAACGCCCGCGAAAAGAGATCATGCCGAAGATCACTAAGGTCCATTATCAGGTAGAAAAAAATAAGGAAGCATTGAGCCACGCGGCTGCGGACTGGATCGCTTCCGCTATCGAAAGCGCCATCGCTGCCAGTGGAGTTGCCAGAATAGCAGTCTCTGGTGGCAACACTCCGCGGCGTGCTTTTGAATTGCTTGCCGATGTCGGTCAGCCATTTCGTCGGCGCATCGACTGGTCGAGGCTTTTCCTGTTCTGGGTGGATGAGCGCTGTGTTCCGCCCGGTGACAAGGACTCCAACTACCGCATGACACGCGAGGCGCTATTGTCGAAAGTGCCTTTGCCGAAAGAGAACATCGTTCGCATTGAAGGCGAGCTTGACCCAGAAGAGGCCGCCGCGCGGTATGAGTCCACGATCCGCACCAAATTTCGTCTGGAAGGTGCCGAGGTGCCGCGCTTCGATCTCATCGAGTTAGGCATGGGAGACGATGGCCATACGGCCTCTCTGTTTCCACACTCCGCCGCGTTAGATTCTATGATGCGTCTGGCTGTCGCCAACCATGTGGAAGCTAAAAATCCGTGGCGCATCACGCTTACCTGGCCTGTCATCAACCATGCCAGCAAAGTTTTTTTTCTGATTCAGGATGCATCGAAGGCACAGGTCCTGCACGATGTTTTGCTCGGCCCCTATCAACCAGAGATATGGCCCTCGCAGCTAATTCGACCCAAGAGCGGTGAGTTATATTTGCTGCTCGATGAAGATGCGGCGGCACTCTTGCCGCCCACAGTTGGCGGCAACGGTGTTTTGGAGGTGGGCCGATGATTCTGGCAGGCGACGTAGGAGGCACCAAAGTCCATCTCGCTCTTTACCGTTTTGAGCAGGCCGCGCTGCAACACGTGCGGGACCAGAAGTTTTCCGCGCCGCAGTATCCCGATCTTCAATCTATCGTCCGCGAATTTCTCGGCGCAAAAGACGCACAGGGCCCGCAAAATGCGGACACAATTGACGCAGCCTGCTTCGGCGTTCCCGGTCCGGTGCGTAAAAATGTGATTCGCCTCACCAACCTCCCGTGGACGCTCGACAGCCGCCAACTTGCGCGCGATCTCGATATCGAACATCTGTTCCTCATCAATGATCTCGAAGCAAATGGCTATGGTATCAATGAGCTCAGTGCCGACCAGGTATTCATTCTTAGTGAAGGCGACAGCAGTCAGGTTGGCAATCGAGGCTTGATTGCCGCCGGTACTGGACTTGGCGAAGGCATGATGATCTGGAATGGAAAGAGCCACATCCCGATGGCGTCGGAAGGCGGCCACACGGATTTTGCTCCGCGCAATGCGCTGGAGATGGAACTTTTACAGCATTTGCGCGCCGGACTCAATGGCCACGTCAGTTGGGAGCGTGTCTGCTCTGGAATTGGCCTCAAAAACATCTATGCGTTTTTACGCGATGTGAAAAAAATGGAAGAGTCTCCGGCACTCCGTCAACGTATGCAGGCGGAAGATCCAAATTCTGTCATTGGTGAGATGGGTGAGTCTGGCGAGAACGAGTTATGCGCGAAGACCCTGAATATTTTCGTATCTGTGTATGGCGCGGAAGCTGGCAACCTGGCGCTTAAGATTCTGGCGCACGGTGGTATCTATGTTGGCGGCGGGATTGCGCCTAAGGTACTCAGGACTATGCAGAGCGGCGCGTTTATGGACGCGTTTTGCGACAAGGGACGCATGCACGACCTGGTTGCCAACATGCCAGTGCGGATCATTCTCGAAAGCCGCGCCGCGTTGATGGGGGCCGCTGCCTACGCTGAGGCGCGCGCCGCAGATCTTTCCGGTCGGTCGCTGCGCGCCGCTTCGGTGCGTCCGGCGGATCGAAAGAGTTCTGGCAAAATTTAGAAGCAAATCCCTATGAAAATACCCACACACATCTCTCGGATCGCGACCACTACCCTGCTGCTGGGCATATCACCGCTGGCATTCGCACATGCTGTTCTGGTGCGTTCAACGCCAGCCGATCAGTCCGTCGTGCATGGCCGCAACGTGGTCATGTCGCTCGAATACAACTCGCGGATTGATGCCAGCCGCTGTACCCTCACACTGACAGGCCCGAGTGGGCAAATCGTGCCGGTGCAGATGGAAACCAGCGCGAAGCCTGCGGAGTTGAATGCCACGGCCAGCAATCTGGCCAACGGAAACTATCGCATCCACTGGCAGGTATTGGCCAGTGACGGCCACATCACAAGAGGCGATATCTCATTCAGTGTCGCCGCTAAGTAGTCGTTGAAGAGGATTTTCCACTCAGAAGCGGGTAGGAGGAAATTGGGCCATTCCAATAGGGCCGGATCAATAAGGTGCGAGCATCTCAGTAGCTCCCGGAGAAGAATCCATTGCTTTGGTTTTTGCGAGACTATCCGCTGGCGGCCGTTCTGCTGCGCGCCGCTACGCTGGCGTTTGAGGCGCTCCTGATTGGCGGAATTGTCTTTTGCGCATGGTTGCTCCCGGCACCGAAGAGCATCGAGCAATTTTCTCAGCGCGCCCTACGCGTTCTACGCATCGCTGCTGTAGGGTTGGCATTCACGCAAATATGTTTCGTCACGCTCGACAGCGAAATGCTGATGCGTACCGGCGGACTGCGCATCGCCGACCTCATCACGGCGAATTATTTTCTTGCAGGAATGCTACTTGTCTGTACCTCAGGAGTTCTTCTGCTTGGCACGCGCGCAGGCTTGCCGCAAAAAAGAATGTGGCTACTGTATCTTCTTCCGCTATTGGCGGCAACCGTCTGGACCAGCCACGCTGCTTCCCGACTGGAAGATCGCGCTGCGCTCATGGTGCTGACCGGCTTCCATCCATTGGGCGCT
>JAJYGR010000335.1 GCA_021790655.1 Acidobacteriota bacterium
AACAAACCCGCTATGCGGTCATGGCACCGCGACAACTCACGCTTCCAACCAGATAATCGCTTCTCCATCGCGCTTGCGGAGAACCCCCTACCAGAGCGCGTTCAGTTTACCATCTACAACTGTAGTACTAAGTGATAGTGAATAGTCGGTTGGCATTATTGCCAGTTTCTTGGTAATCGGTCCTGATCTTGCCACAGATTTAAGTTACTGGCCGAACCACTCGAACAGCGCCGGGTGAAGCAATCTCGCATGAGCTTCGGACACGCGCTTGCAATTTTTCCGCAAGTATTCTTTGCAGACTGCCGTTGGAGCCACTGGAGAGTTCGGAGGGTAGAAAACCGGCCCAATAGCCAGTGTCGCAGAGTGATTCATACCTACATCATCCCGCATCACAGCGAACACGTTGCCCTTGCTGACATCTTTGCGCTTGTTCCAAAATTCTTCGTAAAACCGGAATTCCTTCATGAGTTGTCCCTCAATTTGAGCTGAACCATCATTCTGGCTTTCTACCATGAAATGTTGATATCGAATCTTATCAGTAGATGGGGCGAACTGCTCCACCGCCTAAAGCCGTACCTTCTTACTCACCAGAAGTGCACTCCAGCCTATACGAATTGCATTATTTTTACAGTCAAGCGAACCCTCCGGGAACGTTGGCGACAGATCGTCACAGAGGGAACCAGAGGATTGGGCTTTTTTCTTGCAACAATCGATAAAAATGTAAGTGGAAATGCATTGGACGACATGAGGAGATCAAGAGTTTATCTGGTCGTGCCAGTCCGCCTGAAACGGGACATAGAGGTATATTCGGACGCAGTCAACGTGATTTCATTTGAGGAATTCTTCGCTCATTATCTTGATCCCTCAATGACACGTTGGCGGGAACGTCATGCGATCACCGGCTAAACGCCGACTGCCCCATATCTGCTGCGTATTGTGCGGGGAGATAAGGGCGCGCCTCATTCCTTCGCTACAGGGTACATCTGTCTTCCGGAGGGGCCGCACAGTACGCGGCGCACCTGGCATAGAGTGACTCTGGATCCGACGTACGAGCCGTCCACGATCTGTATCATGTTGATACCAACGAAAACCCAACTCGTTCCGACCCGGGGCGACCATTAGAATGCGCGTAAATAATCCGGTGATATATGCGCTGATGCTGGCATCTCCAACCTCTACTATTCCCCGGCCGATCGTGTTGTCCAGTTGACCATCGACAATGCGCTGATCCGTAGCGCCGCGGACGCAGCCACCGCCTTACTACAGGAATTTCCGATTAAAAAAATCTTGCGTGGGATCCCTACTTCGGCCACGCCCACGCCCAACGTCCAGGCATCGCCAAGCGTCCAGCCTTAGAGTCTGTCAGAAACTTGGTAGCATGGAACAGGAGGGACTTAAAGAAGGGAACGGACTTCAGCCCATCCATACCGCCAACTCCGTAAAATCACCTGGGCTTTGGCCCCTATTGAAAGCAATGAATCGAATCTACCGCAGATGCACGACAATGCCCGTGCTTAAGGTCGCTAGACCGAAGCCCGGGGCGCCGGTAGAGACAAGTCGGGCATAGCCAAACTCAACTACACGCCAGTCAACGTTCGGATGCACCTTCAGATCGAGACCGCCGAGAAATTGGCCCTCGAATGTGGCGCCGCCGTTCTTGTTCGCGCCAGGGGGGAAACCTGCGCCATTCTGTGAGTAAGCATCGCCGATCAATTCGCCAATCTGGGAGTCTCCACCGCCGACCAGACCTTCAACATACGGATGGAGGGCCTTGACAGGCAGATTGAAAGTGAGGCGCGGCCCCACCAGGGCGATAATCAACGATTGCGCCGGGCCCCCGCCACGGCCGCCATTGTTGGAACTGCCGGATTGAAGCGTGACGCGAAAATCCGGCCCCAGGTTGGCAAAAGTCAGATGACGCAGAACGCTCCTGTCGTCATATACGCCGACGGTGGTTCCGTACATCTGCGGTTCATTGGTGGCATTGATATGGGTGGAACTGAACTCGCCATAGACGCCCACCTGTGCCATCGCTGGGAGCGGCGCGACCAAGAGCAGAAAAGACAAAACCTTCCAGAGCCTCATCGTAGAGAAATACCCGCCTTCAAGAAATACCTTGTTCTGTTCAGTACGACATCTACCGTGTTGGACGTCAACGGAGCCAGACTGTCATGGGGTACCTCTATGCCAGGTGTCGCCAGGCCGAGGCCGACTCCTGCATCAGCCGAATGGCGGCAATCCCCGCAGCGCCAGCGTGAAGACATTGCGCGGCATTTCCCGCCGTCACTCCTCCCAGGGCAAAAACAGGCACTGACCCGGCAGCGCGGCAGGCATCCTGCAACCGCGCCAGCCCTGTGCCCGGAAGCGTCTGTGCTTGTGACGAATCGCTGCGCACAATTTTTTCAAACACTGGCGCGAATAGAATGCAGTCCACCGCCTGCTGTCGCGCGGCTGCCACTTCCGTCAGCGTGTGGCAGGAAATGCTGATGCAGGATGGCCTCGTGTGATCCGAACCAGCAGCAAAAATAGCGCGCGCCTCAGCGGGCGTCAGCGCATTCGGCCCGGAGGGTAGATGGACCCCGTCCGCGCCCGTAGCCAGCGCAATATCCGGCCTTCCGTTGATGAGCAGGCGAGTCTGACCAGATTTCTCTCGCCCAGCCGTTGCGCGGATGGCGGCCAGCATCGCCCGCGCCAACACGACTTGATCTCTTGCAGAAATGTCCTTTTCGCGCAACTGCGCGAAGGCCACGCCGTTGGCCGCCCACACCGCAGTCTGCTCCACCAGACGAGCACGGGTATGCACCTCGTCTCCTCCGTAAAGGCCCCGGTCTGTAATGGCATAGAGCATCGTGTTCCCTTCCATTTTGCACCGTGTCGGCGTTGCCATGGGCCGGATTGACGTTAGGCACTATATTAGCTAACATGTTCCTAGCCGGAGAAAAATGCACAAAGCGACAATGCACGAGGCAAAAACGAACCTTTCCGCGCTGGTCGAACTGGCGCAGAAGGGTGAGGAGGTCATCATCACGTCCGGTCGTGAACGCAGGCCGGTGGCGCGAGTCGTTGCCGTGACCCAGTCAAAATCGCGTGGACGGACTCCAGGTTTGTTCAAAGGAACTTTCAAAATCCGTCGCGACTTCGACCGACCGTTGCCCGCCGATGAACTTCGTTCATGGCTGGGTGAATAAGGAATAGGCGAATAAGGACGGGAGAACAAGATGCGACTGTTGCTCGATACCCACGCGCTGCTCTGGTGGATGCTTGACCTGAAGGACTTGAGCGGAAAGGCGCGTAAAGCGATCGGCGACTTTAACAATGATGTCTTCGTCTCAGCTGCGACCACTTGGGAGATCGCTACCAAGTTCCGAATCGGCAGGCTGCCGGAAGCCGGACCGCTCGTCCATTCGTTCCGGGACAATCTGCGAACACTCGGATTTTCGGAGCTTCCAATCTCTGTAGAACACGCGCAGCGCGCAGGACTGCTGCCTGGCGGGCACAAAGACCCATTCGATCGTATGTTGATTGCACAGGCCCAGACAGAGGGCCTTTTACTCGTCAGCAAGAAAGAGTTGTTCGACAGTTATCACGTTCACCGTTTATGGTGAGACGAGTGCCGCAAGGCCCTTGTGATAGTGTCGAAATTGAAGAGAAATCATGCTTCGGCGCAGAATTTTGCGAGCGGCCGTCGTCTGAAAAGTTCTTGTAACCGCTGGCGATGCGTCAGCAGAAAAACATTCATGCTATGGAAGCATTCGATCTGCTTGTACTTGGTTCCGGCCCCGCGGGCCAGCGGGCCGCCATCTCCGCCTCCAAGCAAGGCAAACGCGTTGCGGTGATCGAGGAGCGCGAGTGCGTCGGCGGCGTCAGCGTCAACACCGGCACCATCCCCAGCAAGACCTTTCGCGAAGGAGTGCTCCACCTCTCCGGATATAACTACCGCTCCATCTATGGCATGAACTATCGCGTCAAGGACAAGATCACCATGTCCGATCTTGCCTTTCGCGTGCAGCATGTCATCAAGACCGAGATTGACGTCACAGAAGCGCAGCTTTCGCGCAACAATGTCGAAGTGTTGAACGGCACGGCCAGCTTTGAGGACCCCACCCACATCCGCGTAACCAACTCTCGTGGTTCGAACATCTATGAGAGTAAGAACACACTTATCGCGGTTGGCTCGCGGCCCGCCACCAATCCCACGGTCCCGATCAATGGCCGCAACATCATCAACAGCGACCAGATTCTTTTTCTTCCAGATTTACCGAAGACCCTGATCGTCGTGGGCGGTGGCGTCATCGGCGTCGAGTACGCATGCATGTTTGCCGTCCTCGGCGTGCGCGTCATCCTGATTGAAAAACGGCCCAAGCTGCTCGAGTTCGCCGACCAGGAGATTGTCGAAGCGCTCAGTTATCATCTGCGCGACAGTCGCGTGACCATGCGTCTGAATGAAGAAGTACAAAGCGTCGAAGACATGCCGGATGGCACCGTCGTTGCCAACACGGAAAGCAAGAAGAAGATCTCCGCCAGCACGCTGTTGTATGCGGTAGGCCGCCAGGGGAATGTAGACGACCTGAACCTGCCTGCGGCTGGGCTTGAAGCAGACTCTCGTGGACGCATCAGCGTGGATGAAAATTATCGCACCGCTGTGCCGAACATTTTTGCCTCCGGCGATGTCATCGGTTTTCCCAGTCTTGCGTCCGTTTCCATGGAGCAGGGGCGCATTGCAGCGGCGCGCATCTTCGGCGATGAGTCATTACACTCGAACCCAAAATATTATCCTTACGGAATTTATACGATCCCGGAAATCTCCTTCATCGGCAAAACGGAAGAACAGTTGACGGAAGAGGATGTGCCGTATGAAGTGGGCGTATCGTATTATCGTGAGATTGCGCGCGGGCAGATTCTTGGCGACACTACGGGTAGACTGAAGCTGATCTTTCATCGGGAAACACGTCAGGTGCTTGGCGTCCACATCATCGGGGAAGGCGCCAGCGAGTTGGTCCACATCGGACAGGCAGTCATGGCGCTCAATGCCACCATCGATTACTTTGCCGATACCGTCTTCAACTACCCCACTTTGGCGGAATGTTACAAGGCCGCGGCTTTCAATGGTCTGAACCGACTCAGTAAGTCGGAGTAAGGATTAGCGCTATGGGAAAGAGTCTTGGAATTTTCCTGACCGGGCGCATTGCCACGGGAGTCATTGAGGGCCAGACTCCCTGTACGTCCGTGATCCAATATCCCGATGACCCGGACGATACAGATTCCCTGCTGGATACGCCGCTCGATGGGCTCATCGAACTGGTGCGCGCGCAAGTGCTCCGCGCCACCAGGGAGAGCGGTCCGGTGGATGCGGTTGGGCTGGCGGTGCCCGGCATCGTTCGCGACGGCGTGGTCGAAGACTCTCCCAACCTTATCCAATTGAAAGGCGCGCGGATGGCCGATC
>JAJYGR010000040.1:0-886 GCA_021790655.1 Acidobacteriota bacterium
AGATGCGAAAAAACTTTATTCGCATTCTGCCCGGAGACAAAGTGGCGGTGGAACTTAGCCCCTACGATTTGAATCGTGGGCGCATCGTCTATCGCTACAAATAGCAAGCGCTGGATAGCTGGATTTTTGTAGAGAGAAGGAAGTAATGAAGGTTCGTGCATCCGTAAAGAAGATTTGTGACAAATGCAAGGTCATTCACCGCCGCGGAGTGGTGCGTGTGATCTGCGAAATTTCCAAGCACAAGCAGCGTCAGGGATAAGTCCCGTCCGCTGTGCGTGTCGGCGTTCGTCGGGCTAGTTAGCCGCAGAAAGGCTTGCGAAGAACCCGAACGGACTCCGCAAACAGCCGCAGATGCAGTGGTTTTCAGAATGCATAGGTCGGCATAACCGCTTCGGCATGGTTTCTCCAGCCGAGGCAAGTAAGAGAAGGATATTTTATGGCACGTATTGCTGGCGTCGATCTGCCGCGCAACAAACAGGCACGCATCGCGCTCACATACATTTTCGGAATTGGCGACTCTCGTGCCGCCAGGATCCTGAAGGCGGCGGACGTCGATCCGTTCAAAAAACTTCAGGAACTGGGCGAGGACGAAGTCAATCGCATCCGTCAGGTGATTGAGAATGAAGGCCAGGTCGAAGGCGACCTGCGCAAAGACGTCTCCATGCACATCAAACGGCTGATTGAAATTCAAAGCTATCGTGGACTTCGGCATCGCAGAAACCTGCCGGTCCGCGGACAGCGCACCCATACCAATGCACGCACTCGCAAGGGCCCGCGCAAGGGAACTGTTACCAGCAAGAAGAAAGCGACGGCGAAGACCTAATGGCAAAAGCACAAGCAGGCGCTGCCGGCAAGGCCGCCAAGAACAAGAAATTCAAAAAGCGCG
>JAJYGR010000040.1:896-5440 GCA_021790655.1 Acidobacteriota bacterium
CAGGCCTCGTTCAACAACACTATCGTGACCATCACAGACGGACAGGGCAACACAATTTCCTGGAAGAGTTCCGGCTCGCTGGGCTTCCGCGGATCGCGCAAGGGCACTCCCTTTGCCGCGCAGCAGGCCGCAGTGAACGCCGCTACGCAGGCGCGCGAGCATGGCATGCGCTCGGTAGACGTGCGGGTCAGTGGGCCGGGCTCGGGCCGTGAATCTGCGATCCGCGCGCTGGCCTCGGCTGGCATTGACGTGCGTACCATTCGCGACGTCACGCCGGTGCCGCACAACGGCTGCCGTCC
This sequence comes from Acidobacteriota bacterium, assembly GCA_021790655.1. Classification (GTDB taxonomy): domain Bacteria; phylum Acidobacteriota; class Terriglobia; order Terriglobales; family Acidobacteriaceae; genus JAKAAZ01. The sequence continues at coordinate 1,196 of JAJYGR010000040.1, forward strand.
GCCAAAGCGCCGTCGCGTATAGCATTACGCCGTCGAGTCATGCATTGGCGTGGAAATTACACGGTGCGTACTCCAAAAGCGTGTAAACTAAAAGACTGTGGCTGTAGCGGAGATCCTGCTGTGGCACTGTCAAAACTTATTGTGGGGACCGGGACGAAGGGCACATGCCTGTAAACCGGTCGGCCTCTGAACTCAGGAGATTTTGTGGCACGTTATACCGGACCTGTCTGCCGCCTTTGCCGTCGCGAAGGCACCAAGCTTTTTCTGAAAGGCCCCAAGTGTTTTTCCGACAAGTGCGCCATTGAGAAGCGGAATTTCGCTCCTGGCCAGCACGGTCGCGACCGCAAGGCAAAGATCGTTGGCTATGGCCTGCAACTGCGCGAAAAGCAGAAGGCCAAGCGCATGTACTTCACGTTGGAAAGCCAGTTTCGCTCCTACTATGAAAAGGCAAACAGCGCGCCTGGCGTTACTGGCGAGTTGCTGCTGCAACAACTGGAGCGTCGTTTAGACAGCGTTGCCTTCCGCCTGGGTTTTGCCATTTCTCGCCGCCAAGCGCGGCAAATTGTTCGCCATGGCCATGTGGAAGTGAATGGTCGCAAGGTGAACATTCCTTCGTATCAGGTCAGTGTTGGCGATGAGATTCGGGTACGCGAAGGCAGCAAGGCCTTGCCGGTATTTGAGGTCGCGCGCGATTACAGCGGACAGGGTTCCTCTCCGCAATGGTTGACGATCGACCGCAATGCAATGAGCGGCAAGGTCCTTTCGTTGCCGAAGCGAGAAGACATTCAGTTGCCGGTGAACGAGCAACTGATCGTCGAACTGTACAGCAAGTAAGGGAACTGTATAGCAAAGCTGGCAGGCTGCAACAAGCTCTCAAAGCCCGCAGTGGTGGCGCAAGCTTCAACTGCGGCAGATGCGCCGCGAAAGCGGTAAATAATTCAACCCAGGAGAACATGCGCGGCCGTTGCAGAATGCTTCGCGACGTTCGCTGCGCAAGTCAGGCGATCAAATTATGTTATGGCGTGGATTTCAAAAACCGAAACGTCTTTCCGTAGAGATGGAGACGTTGACCGAAAAATACGGCAAGTTCAGCGCGCAGCCATTTGAACGTGGCTTCGGCACAACCATTGGCAACGCCCTGCGGCGCGTGCTGTTGTCTTCCGTCGAAGGCGCAGCTGTTACCGCAGTGCACATTGAAGGCGTACTGCACGAGTTTCAGTCGATTCCCGGCGTTGTAGAAGACGCGACGGACATCATTCTGAACCTGAAGCAGGTCCCCTTTAAGCTGAACGGCGAAGGCCCGAAGGCCATTTATTTGCGCGCGGACAAGCCCGGCATTGTCACCTCCGGCATGATTGAAGCAGACAGCGACGTCGATATTCTCGATAAGGATGTGTACATCGCGACCGTCAGCGAGGGTGGCAAACTGGAGATGGAAATGCGCCTCAAGCGTGGGCGCAGCTACATCTCCGCCGACAAGAATTTCGATTCGGATCTCGGTATCGGTTTTATCCCCGTCGATTCTGTCCATTCGCCGGTCCGCAAGGTGAATTACACGGTGGAAGCAGCGCGCCTAGGACAGATCACCGATTATGACAAGCTGACGCTGGAAGTCTGGACCAATGGTTCTGTGCTTCCGGTCGATGCTGTCGGTCTGGCAGCCAAGCTGCTAAAAGACCATATGAGCATCTTCATCAACTTTGAAGAAGAGCTGGAAGCGGAAGCTGCGGCTGGCGCTCATGAGCCGCTGATTCAAAATGAAAATCTGAACCGCTCCGTGGAAGAGCTGGAGCTTTCTGTCCGCAGCTACAACTGCCTGAAGAATGCCGGCATCCAGACCATCGGAGAGCTGGTACAGAAGACCGAAGCCGAGATGCTGAAGACTAAGAATTTCGGTCGCAAGTCTTTGAATGAAATTAAAGAAATGCTGGCGCAGATGGGCCTTTCCCTTGGGATGCGCATCGACGAGAGCGGCAACCCGGTACCGGGACCGACCAGCATTCTTCCTGCCGCCATATTGAGCAGCATGGGTCACCGCGACGACGATGACGATGAGGATGACGAGGACTTCGATGCCGATGTTCTCGCGCCGCAGGAAGAGCCGGAGAACTTCTAACGTAATGGCAGCGTAAGGCTTCTCTAAGGAGAGGCCTTGCGCTGTATCAACGCCGTATAGATTGACATAAAGAGAGATTCGCCATGCGTCATCGCAAAGCAGGATACAAACTCGGACGGAACACCAGCCATCGCCGCGCCATGCTGCGCAACCTGGTGACCTCCATCATTCTTGAGGACCGCGTCGAGACCACTATAACCAAGGCCAAGGCTGCGCGTCCCCACGTTGAAAAACTGATCACTCTGGGCAAGCGGGGCGACCTGCACGCAAGGCGTCAGGCACTGGCATATCTCCAGACACGCGAAGCTGTCTCCCGCTTGTTCGAGACCGTCGCGCCACGCTACGGAGACCGCAATGGAGGCTATCTCCGCATTGTGCGCAGTGGCTTTCAGAAGGGTGATGGTGCGGAAAAGGCGTTCGTCGAAATGCTGGGCGTAGAGAAGCTGCTCGAAGAAAAGCGCGAAAAGCGTGCAGTGGCCCGCGCCAAGCGTCGCGAGACCATCGACAAGGCCATGGCGGAGCAGGACGAGCAAGGCCCACCGAGCGATCCAGCGAAGAGTTAGCTGATCGATCAGATTTACCCAATTTATCCAAGGCGGCGCGAAGCTACTTCGTGCCGCTTTGTTGCGTGTCGGCCAATTCGAGTGGTTCGCAGCACCCTCTCCCTTGTGATTTGCGGCAGATGAGCGAGCCAGCGGAGATGCCGACCAGTACACCGCACGCCAATGCCAAATGTTCGCCGCTCCAACCCCAGCTACGGTTCGCAATAAAGAGCAGAGGGATCAAGGCTGCGCATATTCCAGGCACGACGGTCAGCACTCTGCGCGAAGCGGGCGATGCGTGGAGCTTCTTTCCCCAGCGCGGTCCATCCCAGTTGGATCTCCCCGTCTTTCGCAGGTACATCAGGACCATCCCCGATACGAACAAGAATGCCGCAAGGCATAAAATCAGGGTATGCCATGGCTGTTGCGGAAATTTGATGTGTGCGATGCCCGGCAGTATGCAAGCCAGCAAAATTAGTCGGAAATAATACGGATAACGTTTCATTTGTCGTGCTCCTTTGTTGAAGAAAAATAGATAGTTCAAAATTTGTTTTGTTACTCCACATCATCCGTAAAAATCGACTCGATCGGACTTTCGAACAGTCTCGCAATGCTGAACGCCAGGGGAAGGCTGGGATCGAACTTTCCCGTTTCAATTGCGTTCACGCTCTGCCGCGAGACCTCAAGCTGTTGAGCCAGGTCCGCCTGGCTCCAGCCGCGCTCGGCACGCAGCACGCGCAGGCGGTTCTTCAACGGTAGCTCCTGCAAAGCACCAGCTTCGATGCGCCGGCCACGAGACAAAAAAATGGAAAGCCCAGCGCAGCGTTGAAGTGCGGTATGTGGGTGAAGAGCTCCAGAAATCCCCAGACGGTCGTAAAAGCAAACGTAATTCCGATACCCCACAGCAGGGACTGAGTAATCAGAAACCGCTTGAATTCATCTTTTTCTTCCGCAAAATACATTCCCACCAGGATGATGACTGCCAAAGCGGGAATGGCAGGGACGATAGCAAGAGCATAAGCGAGCAGGCCATGTGGGGCGTGATAGTGGAAGGCCCACTCGACCGTTGGAAAGGCTACATAATAGAAAACCAAGAATGGTACAAAGCGCTTGATAAGCCGAACGCGCACAGCATCCATGTAAACCTCGCTTGACATAAAGACAAGTTAACTTTATACACAAAAGGGCAAAAATGTCAAGCTTGTTTTACATCTAAGTCTTCTGCAGGATGCGATAAAGGACGTGCCGTCTCAAAGGGTGTCCGGTGGGGAGGTTTGGATGGTCGAAGTCGCCCTGCGGGTCGTGGGACATTCCCAGCTTCTCCATGACCCTGCGAGAAGGCAAATTTGCGGGAACAGTGAATGCCACAACCTCGGGCAGTAGCAGTTCTTCAAATGCGAGTTGCAGCACAGCGAGTGCTCCTTCAGTGGCCAGTCCCTGGTTCCAGACATCGGGAGTCAGACGCCATCCAATCTCCACCGCTGGCCCGGAAATCGCTGGGACCGAAAAGCTCATCGTCTGGATCCCTATGAGTCCAATAAATGCATGTGTCTGGCGGATTTCTGCGGCGAGAAAACGAAAGAGATC
>JAJYGR010000148.1 GCA_021790655.1 Acidobacteriota bacterium
ACCATTCCATCGGGAATGCGGAATCCTGAAGCGTGGCGGCGCGCCTGCCAGCAGCGGGTGATCCGACAGTCGGTCACACTCAAAGACGCCGAAGTGTTTTTCGTTACTCTTAATCCGGCTGATGCCATCCATTTGCAGAAGTGCGGCGTGCGCGGCCAAACAAGACCAGACAGTCGAGTAGGTGTTGTCCCGAGCCCAGTTAAGGACCTTTGTCAAACTGTCCCAGTATGGCTCATCCACCAGGCTTGGCGTCATAGGCTCCCTCCCGGTGACAATAAGTCCGTCGAGGTGGATGTTCCATAGGTTCTCAACGCTCGAATAGGAATTACTGGCATGGCGCGCGGCCACCTCGTTCCGAGGAATGCCCGGCAACGAATGGAGCGACAGTTGAATCGATATGCCATCCGAGGCCGTATCCAGCAGTGAGAGGAACTGGCGTTCAGTTGCCTCAAAGGCGCCGTCGGGCATGTTGTTGATTAATCCAATGGTCAGGTTTCTGCTCGACCGTTCGAGGCACTCCTCCGACGACTTCGCGCTCAGCGCTTTCGCGCATGGCTGCCGTTCATAACCGTCCGGATTCGAGTTCAGGCAAACAGGCATAGATGTGTCCCAGGGACTGCGATAGGAGATAGCTGGAAGTGAACGGTTCGATTATATGGTTGCATCGAGCGCCTGCTCCAAATCTGCAAGAATATCGTCGATATGCTCGATCCCAACGCTGAGGCGAATCATCTCGGGCATAACGCCGGCGCTGCGTTGCTCCTCGGGCGACATCTGTCGATGAGTCGTCGAAGCCGGGTGACAGGCCAGCGACTTGGCATCGCCGAGGTTCACGAGGCGCATCACCAGCTTCAGCGCATCATAAAATTTGACTGCTGCCGGGAAGCCACCCTTAATACCGAAGGACAGGAGGGAGCAAGCGTGGCCGTCCAGATATTTTTGCGCCAACGCATGATATGGATTATCAGGGAATCCCGTGTAATTGACCCACTGGATCCTGGAGTTAGCACGCAAAAATTCTGCTACGCTTTTTGCGTTTTCCGTATGGCGCTGGACCCGCAGAGCGACCGTCTCGATTCCCTGCAGCAGCAGAAAAGCACTCAGAGGCGACAGGACAGCGCCGGTGGCCCGCTGATATACACTACGGCATCGTCCGATATAAGCAGCCCTACCGAAATGATCGGCGTAGACCAGGTCATGATACGACGGGTCCGGGTTGCTGAACATTGGGAAGCGCGAAGCGTGCTCCTTCCATGGAAAATTGCCACTGTCCACGATGGCTCCGCCGAGCGTGGTGCCGTGGCCGCCCAGGAACTTCGTAAGAGAATGCAGAACGATGTCGGCTCCGTACTCGACTGGCCGGAGCAGAATGGGCGTGGCGACTGTATTGTCGACAATCAGCGGCACCCCATGTTTGTGGGCCGTTCTGGCCAGTTCCTCGATGTCGCAAATATTGCCCGCGGGATTGCCGACACTTTCACAGAAGATAGCCCTCGTTTTCTCATCGATCAGCTTTTCTATGGCTCGTGGATGGTCCGATTCTGCAAATCGGACTGTAACTCCCTGACTTGGAAGAAGGTAAGCGAAGAGTGTGTGCGTGGTTCCATAAAGTTGAGGAACGGAGACAATATTGCTTCCCAACCCGGTGACGTTCAGTACGGCATAGGAAACTGCTGCTTGCCCACTGCTGACACACAGAGCCTCAAGTCCTCCCTCCAACGCGGCGACGCGCCGCTCCAGCACTTCCGTGGTCGGATTCCCAATGCGGGTATAACGATATCCTTCGGCCTCCAAATTGAATAAGGCAGCGGCATGGTCTGCGCTATCGAATGCATAGGAGACCGTTTGATAAATGGGTACAGCCACAGCCCTGGTCGTTGGATCGACTTCGTAGCCGCTGTGAATTGCGATCGTTTCCCGTTTCATTTGTTTATCCGTGTTGGTTTGCGCAGATGCGCCGCGCTTCCTGCCTCGGGCCATCGGCCCCAGCAGTGTATAGCGAAGTGTCCGCGCAGTTGGCCTTTGCTGAGATACGACCTGATGGATTCAACATTCCGCTGGCGTCAGTTGATGGACAGCACCGTACTTGACAAGACGATGCATCTCACCCACCACCCACTGAATATCAGCTTCCGTTGTTCTAAAACTGGTGATACACGCGCGTACTACGGGTGCGCCCTTGATCTGTCCTTCCGACATCCACGCGATCTGACGCTCGCGGAGGGAAGCGAGGAATTGAGCGATGTCAAGGCCGTCTCGCGTGAAGCAGATAAGTGGCAGTGGCGTCGTGTTTACGATACGCCAGCCAGAAGCCATCAGCGCGTCCCGCAGCAAGTTCGCCATGCGGGTCTGGTGTTCGATCATCGCAGCATGTCCCGACTCGCCTTGCTGCGCAAGACTGAGAAAGAGCTTGAGTCCGATAAACCGGCGCGACCATTGTACCGATGTCGTGTACGGATCGAAGGCAGGCCCCGTCGCTTTCCCGGGCATGTACGTAGCCTGCGCGCGGAAGGCCTGGGCAACGCTGTCAGGATGGCGACAGAAGAACATCCCACTTCCCATGGGAACAGAGAACCATTTATGCGCGTCGCACGTGATCGAATCCGCAGTTTCGATTCCAGAGAGATGATGCCGCAGCGTCGGTGAAATGACGGCTGCCCCGCCCCACGCGGCATCCACGTGAAACCACAGGCCTGCATCCTGGCAAAAGCGCCCCAGTTCCGGCAACGGATCGATCGCGCCAGCGGTAGTCGTGCCGCCTGTGCCAATCACCATGAGGGGAAAAAATCCGTTTTTTCGGTCCTCTGTGACTCGCTTTTCGAGATCCGCAATGTCCATTGTCAAATGAAAAGTCGTCGCTACTTTGCGCAGCGCTTTCCTGCCTAATCCCGTCATGTGCGCGATCTTGCTGAATGAGTGGTGGGACTCTTCTGTCAGGTAGATCGCAGGGGCCGCGGCAAGGCATCGAAGACCGTCTTCCCCGTAGTCCGGGAAGGCTCGGGTCAAGGCGACAATCACTGCCGAGAGATTCGCCTCAGAACCGCCATTCGTGAAGGTTGCAAGTGTGTCCGAGGGAAGGCCGAATTTTGCGGTGAGCCACCCGAGAGTGTGCCTTTCGATCTCATTGCCTGCGGGCGAGGTTTGCCAACTCGCCAATTGAGGGTTGTACATAGCGACGAGCGTATCCGCAATGACGGATGCAAGCGTTACGCTCGGGTTGAACAAACCGAAGTAGCGAGGATGCGTCACCTGGACCTGCCAGGTCCGTAACATGCGCTCGACATCTGCGACGACCTCGTCCAGAGCCATCGCTTTCGTGAAGTCATAGCGAGACGCGAGGTAGCATCGAATTTCCTCCGGTGTCACATTTGGGTAGATCGGACCCTTCAGGAGTTCGTCCTGCAGCTTCGTGAAATCATTCCGAATCTCATCAATCATTCGTAACTCTTCTTTGCAAGTGCAATGAAACATTGAATGGAGAACTATCTTTCTCACAGAAAAGAGAATTCTCTATTTATTACTCGATCTACAAAGCGTTGATAGGGCCTACATCGGCGGCCAGGGCTGAGGTCACAGGCGAATCTGTCCGACCTGAATGCGATCATACAGCGCTTCGTTTAGACGATGAAACGCCTGTGATTCTGGGTTGTCGAAATAAATGATATCCGTAGTGGCGGCGGGATCGTATCCATGACTTACAAGGTCTGTTTTTGAATACTTAAAAGTGCCGGTCACTTCGATGTCATCCTGGAGCCGCAGGAACACCGGGCGCGCATACGGGGGAAGACGGTCCATCAGGTGTTTCCGAAACGCGGAGAGATCCAATTGGCGATCGGTGACGAGGGCAGCCATGCCAGCTCGACCTTCGGTGGCGGGAATTGCCACTCCGTAGACGTTGGCGTGCTTCACTCCAGGAAATGCGCAGATTGCCTCAGAAACCTCGGACGTTGCAACGTTCTCGCCTTTCCATCGGAAGGTGTCGCCGATACGGTCGACGAAGTAGAAAAATCCCTTCTCATCCTTCCGCATCAGGTCACCGGTGCGAACCCAGATATCTCCGGGCTGAAAAACATTGCGTAAGACTTTATTCTCCGTTGCCTGCTTGTCCGTGTAGCCCTCGAATTGGCTGCCAAAGTTGGACGGGTCGTTGACAATCTTGCCAAGTGCTTCGCCGGGTTCATTCGGAGCGCAAGGAATACAGAACCCCTGAGCATTGCGGATAGGCTCGCCCTTGTCGATGTCGAATCGCACTAAAGCTGGCGAAAATCGATGCGTCAGGTAAGGCGGAATACGTCCGATCGCGCCACGTTTGCCTTCGGCATTGAAGAGAGAAACGCCACCTTCGGTGGAGGCATAAAATTCGAGAATCCGCGGAATTCCGAAGCGCTCCTTGAAGTCCTCCCACACATCGGGGGCCAGCCCATTGCCGCAGGCCAACCTAAGCCGATGGCCCAGGTCATTTGAAGACGGAACCGCGTGAAGCAGGTAACGGCAAAACTCTCCGATGTATTGAAACATCGTGCAATCCCATCGGACAACATCACTCCAGAACTGGCTGGCCGAGAACTTTTCACGAATGACGACGCTACCGCCGCCGACGAGAGTCGCGCCGGGTACCAGTACCCCGCCAATGCTGTGATACATCGGGAGGCAGCTATACATCCGGTCTGCCGATTGTGCGCCCATCATGCCGGCAAACCAATGGCTCCATTGCAGGACCCTGGCGTGGCTGACATTGGCTGCTTTCGGCAATCCTGTGGTGCCCGAGGTAAAGATGTAGAGCGCTCGATCCTCAATGGTCATCAAGGGGCGCTCGTCTCTGCCCAATTGTTCACCCGAGTGTTGACGAATGTCGCGATCAATACGCGGGAATAAATCCTGTTCAATGCCGTGGGTCCAGATCGCTGGTGACTCAGTGAGGCCCGACATCGCCGTCGCCAATGCATCGACAAACTCGCCGGATACGATGAGATGCTTAGGCCGGACGACCTGGATGCAATGGGCCAGCGATGGCCCGACAAGGTTGGTGTTGAGCAACGCAACCACACCGCCGACACTAGTGATGCCAAGCCATACGGCAAAATATTCGGGGCGATTTGTCATCAGCAGACCGACGACCTCGCCTTTTGCGAGACCTTGCTTCAGCGCCCAGCGCGCATATTGGTTCGCTCGCTCGGCCAGCGCTCGGTAGGTGAGGCATTCCCGGTCGGATAGAAGAGCTGGCGCGTTCCCGGAATGCGCGGCAATTTCTTCGATTACCGTCGGAAGAATGCGCGCGCGATTCCTCGGTATGGACGCAGT
>JAJYGR010000229.1 GCA_021790655.1 Acidobacteriota bacterium
CATCATCGGATGCGCCATGCCGGAGGCGGAGCAGGGGATGAATATGGCCCGCGTGATTTCTCTCCGCGCCGCGCTGCCGGTGGAGGCTGCGGCCATGACGATCAACCGATACTGCGCTTCGGGCCTGCAATCGATCGCGCTGGCGGCGGAGCGAATCCGCAGCGGCTCCGCAGATGTGATTGTCGCGGGCGGAGCGGAGTCGATGTCCTTCATTCCCTTTGGCGGCAACAAAATTGCGGTCAATCCATGGCTTGTTGACAATTATCCCGGCTCCTATATGTCGATGGGATTGACGGCGGAGCGCGTGGCGAAACATTACGAAATCTCACGCGAGGAGTCTGACAAGTTTGCGCTGGCAAGTCATCAAAAGGCGCTGGCTGCCATCCGAGATGGGAAATTTGAAGATGAGATTGTGACGGTGCCCGTTGTCGCGTCCGTGCCGAACGGCGCTGGCAAGCCAACGCGTAAAGAAACGGAATTTCGAGTGGATGAAGGCCCGCGCGCCGATACATCCTATGAAGCGCTGGCGAAACTGCGTCCGGTATTTCATGCAGGTGGAATTGTAACTGCGGGAAATTCTTCACAGACCTCGGACGGCGCTGCGGCTGCTGTGATTGTGTCGGAGGAGCGGATGTTGGCGCTTGGACTGAAGCCTATGGCGCGCTTCGTTTCCTTCGCCTACTCGGGATGTCTTCCAGAAGAAATGGGGGTCGGCCCCGTCTACGCCATACCGAAAGCGTTGAAGCTGGCTGGACTCACTCTGGATCGGATGGATGTCATCGAATTAAATGAGGCATTCGCTGCGCAGTCGCTGGCTGTCATCAAGATACTGGGGATGGACATCTCCAAGGTCAATGTGAATGGCGGCGCAATTGCGTTGGGTCATCCGCTGGGTTGTACGGGTGCAAAACTGACGGCAACGATTCTGCGCGAACTGAAGCGGCGCAACGGTAAGTATGGCCTGGTCACGATGTGCGTCGGCGGCGGAATGGGCGCGGCGGGCATCTTTGAGAATTTACAAAATTGAAGCAATGGGCGCGGCCAGAGCATTTTTCAAGGATGCGTAATTGAAATGTAATTGAAAATATGGGTTGTCATTCTGAGCGTAGTGAAGAATGACTCCGCTTAACATCCAACAATAACTACCAGTTTATGAGAGAGTTCAATGAGCATACCAGCCGCAGCGACGATCAAGCGAGTTACAGGCGGAAGTTTTTTAATTGAGGACCTTCGTCCGGAAGATATTTTTACTCTGGAAGATCTGTCCGTTGTGCAGAAGGAAATTGCACGCACCACTGTGGAATTCGCCGAGAAGCAGGTGCAGCCGCAGATCCCGGCCATCGAGGAAAAGAACTTTGAAGTCACCAAAGGGCTTCTGCGAAGGGCGGGAGAGCTAGGGCTGATGGCGATCGACGTTCCGGAAGAGTACGGTGGATTGGCGATGGACAAGGTCACGTCCGCGTTGATCTCGGACAAGATCGCGGTCTGTGGCAGCTTCTCGGTTGCGTTCAGCGCGCATGTTGGGATTGGCACGCTGCCGCTGGTCTGGTACGGCAGCGCTGCGCAGAAGAAGAAATATCTCGCCAAGCTCGCCACTGGGGAATGGATTGCCTCATACGCGCTGTCGGAGGCATCTTCCGGTTCGGATGCGATGAACATTCGCACGCAGGCCACGCTTTCTTCGGATGGCAAGCATTATGTGCTCAACGGCGAAAAGATGTGGATTTCGAATGCCGGCATGGCGAACCTTTTTACCGTGTTTGCGAAGGTAGACGGCGAGAAATTTTCTGCATTTTTGATTGAAGCAGGCACGCCGGGGCTGAAGGTCGGCCCAGAGGAACACAAACTGGGGATTCGCGGCTCCTCGACATGCCCGCTGGTTCTTGCGGATTGCCAGGTGCCGGTTGAAAACCTGCTGGGCGAAGTGGGCAAGGGTCATCACATTGCCTTCAACATTCTGAACGTGGGCCGATACAAGCTGGGTGCAGCGGCGATCGGTGGCGCAAAATATGCGTTTCGCAACGGCATTCGTTACGCCAAAGAGCGCATCGCATTTTCGAAGCCCATTACGTCTTTCGGCCTGGTGCAAGAGAAGATCGCGGACAGTGGCGCGGGAATTTTTGCGATGGAGTCGTTGGTGTACCGGATCGTTGGCGCGATCGATGCCTCGCTTGCCGAACTGGATAAAAGCGCGCCGAACGTGACTCAAGAAATACAGAAGCGTATCGAAGAGTTCGCTGTCGAGTGCTCCATCATTAAAGTGTGGTGTTCGGAAACTCTCGATCGTCTGGTGGACCAGATGTTGCAACTGCACGGCGGCTACGGATACGTCGAAGAGTATTCGGCGGAGCGCAGCTATCGCGATGCGCGCATCAACAAAATATTTGAAGGGACCAATGAGATCAACCGCCTCATTATCACGGGGTGGATGATGAAGCGCGCCATGCAGGGAAGGCTTGCTCTGCTGCCTGCGATCCAGCGCGTGATGGACGAGGTGATGGCTGGCCCAAGTCCTCGCGAGGAGCGCACCGGCGAACTTGCCGATCAGCACGCTTTGCTGGCGAGCGCGAAGAAGTTGAGTCTCTTCTGCGCTGGTGCTGCTTCGCAGAAATACGGAGCTGCACTGGCCGACCAGCAGGAGGTGATGGGCGCGCTGGCCGACATGATCATGGAAGTGCTGGTGCTGGAGTCCACAATCCTGCGCACGGAGAAGATGCAGAGCCGAAGCCCGCTGGCTGTAAAGATGACGAAATATTATGCGGCGCGTTCGTTCCGCGTGCTGGAAACCGCCGCGGAGCGCGTTATTGGCTCGGTTGCGGAAGGCGACATGCTCCGCACGCAGATGACGATCTATCGTCGGCTGGCAAAACACGATGCGGAAAACGCTGTTGCTCTCGGACGAGATATTGCTGCGGCCATGACGGAAGCGGGGCGCTACACGCTGTAGTAGCTCGGCGCGCTCGCAGAAGATCGCTCAGTCGGGTGGAGTGGTGTGTTCCTCTAAAAGAATGGAGTGATGTGGATGCGGATACTGACTTTAGTTCGCCAGGTGCTGGATGCAGAGGAAAGCGTTCGCATCCGTGACGGCGAAGTGGATTTGAATGGCAGCAAGCTGATTGTCGACACCATGGATGAATACGGGGTGGAGCAGGCGCTTCGCGTGCGCGAAAGCGGTGTGGAGGCTGAGGTAATCGCGCTGGCGGTGGGGCCGGAGCGAAACCAGGATGCGTTGCGGACGGTGCTCGCCATGGGTGCAGACCGCGCGATCCATGTCATGACAGAGCTTGCGCTAGATCCAATTTCATTGAGTCAAGTGGTCGCGCAGGTGGCGCAAAAAGAAAATGTGGAGTTAATTTTCTGCGGGGGGCAACAGGCCGACTGGGACAGCCATGCGCTGGGGGCAGCGACCGCAGAGCGGCTGCAATGGCCGCAAATCACATGGACGAATGGTCTGGAAGTCCACGGGCAGACGTTGATGGGCAAGCACGATGCGGAAGATGGCAGCGAGACGTTCTCTGTCGAGTTGCCCACCGTCATTACGACGCAACAGGGGCTGAATGAACCGCGCTATCCGACGGTGCCGAACATTATGAAGGCAAAAAAGAAAGAGCTTCGCGTCGAGACGCTGGAGGAATTTCATGTTGGGCCCAAACTGAAATTTCTGTCGGCGGAAGTGCAGGCGAAAGCGCGGCTGCACAAAATACTGGATGGCAAGGATGCACCGGCGGCGGCAGCCGAACTGGTACGGTTATTGCGAAATGAAGCGCGGGTGATTGCATGATCCTGGTGGTGGTGGAGTACGCGAATGGCAAGGTAAGCAAGAGCACCTATGAGATGGTCGGGTGTGCGCGTCAACTGGGCAGGGAAGGCCCGGTGACGGCGCTGGTTTTGGGTTCGGGCGTGGCGGCCATCGCCAGTGAAGTTGCCTTGGTCTTCGATCAGGTCCTTGTCGCAGATCATGTCGATCTTGCGCAGTATGACGCAGAGGTTTGGGCGGCTGCGGTTGCACAAATTGCCCGTGAAGGGGAGGCCAATACGGTATTGGTTGGAGGCAGCAGGAGTGGGCGCGAGTATAGTCCGCGTGTCGCTGTCAAGCTCGATGCGCCGCTGCTGGAAGACGCCATCAGTGTGGTCGATGCGAACGGTACTCTTACGGCGGAACGCTACACCTATCTGGCCCGCGTGACAGAAAAAGTGGAAGCGGATGCGCCGGTGGTGGTTGCGACCATCAAGCAGGGAGCTTTTACGGCAGCTTTGCCAGGCAATCAAGTGGCGGAACAGTTCGATGTGGATTTGAACTTGCCGCAGAGACGGGTGCAGATTACCGGCAAGGCCACGGAAAAGAGTTCCCGCATTGCGTTGACAGAGGCGGACATTGTTGTATCGGGTGGCCGCGGCGTCGGCAGCGCGGAAGGATTTGCCACTCTGGTAGAAGGGCTGGCGGACCAACTTGGCGCTGCTGTTGGCGCTACCCGCGCGATTGTCGATGATGGATGGAGACCGTACCAAGAGCAGGTGGGACAGACCGGGAAGACGGTGCAGCCGAAGGCCTATATTGCGATTGGGATTTCCGGCGCAGTGCAGCACCTTTCCGGTATGAGCAAGAGCAAATGCATCGTTGCCATCAATAAGGATGCGGATGCACCGATTTTCAAAATTGCCGATTATGGGATTGTCGGCGACGCGAACCGAATTGTTCCGGCCATGATCGCGGAACTGCAAAAATAAACGCGGTCGAGGCGGGAATCGATGCTTCCACTTTCTCAGCGGTACGCGTTTCTGGTCTTTGCGCTGCTCACGACGGCGTGGGGCGCGCGCGGCTTCTATCGGCTCTATCGTCGGATTCGCAGAGGACGGCCCGATGCGGACGAAAGATTCGACCGCATTCCGCAGCGCCTGTGGCACGCGCTCACTACGACGCTGACGCAGTCACGGACCTTCCGCAAGCGCACGTTTGTCAGCATTTTTCATGCATTTATTTTTTACGGATTTGCCTTCTATGTTCTGGTGAATTTGTTAGATGCAGTCGAAGGCTATTTCCCTTTTTCTATTTCCTCGGCGACTTTTTCAGGCGCAATGTACAACCTGTTCGCCGACGTCCTCAGCTTTCTGGTGCTGGTCGGCGTGGTAGCGCTGGTGCTTCGCAGATTTCTGCTTCCTGCGCGAAGAGATTTTCTTTTCAATGCGAATACGCTGCTGCATCCCGATGTGCGACGCGGATATATCAGTCGCGACTCGCTGATTGTCTCCGCATTCATCCTGTTCC
>JAJYGR010000215.1 GCA_021790655.1 Acidobacteriota bacterium
CCCAATCGGAGGAGAACACACACTCGCCACCGACAGATTCAAAGGCAAGCCGCATGCCTCCTATGCCGCAGAACAGGTCAATAAACCTGAATGACATATATCCGTGCCCCTCAAAACTGCTCTCTAGTGCTTAGTTGCATAAGTTAATAATGGTATTGCGTAGTTGACTACCCCTGACTTCGCGTTTGCGCCAGTGGAACGGCTTGGGGTGTTGGTTGGTTTTTGCGACGAAAGACTCAATGGCGGAACGAAGTTGGTCTTTGTTAGCGAAACTGGCCCCGCGCAGCGCCTTGCGGGTCAAGAGCCCGAACCAGATTTCGACTTGATTGAGCCAACTGGCGGAAGTCGGAGTGAAGTGGAACTGAACGCGACCTTGGTACTTTTCCAGCCAAGCTGCGTTCCGCTTGTGTGTACAGTAATTGTCCACAATCACATGGATCTCTTTGTCGAGCGGCAGTTCAGCGATGACCGCGCCCAGAAAGCGCTGGAAGTCTTCCCGTTTTTTCTGTTCGGTGGTTTGAGCGAAAACCTGCCCACTGGCGATCTCCAGGGCCGCAAATAAATTCAGGGTGCCGTTGCGCTTGTAGGTGCTTTTCATCGCCCGGACAATGGCCCCGCTATCGGTTTCTACGTAACCGGAGGGGCGCTGGATCGCTTGGATGCTGGGCTTCTCGTCGACGCTGATGACCAAGGCGTTCAGCGGCGGATTCAAGTACAGCCCCACTACCTCGGCAGCTTTAGCGGCAAACTCCGGATCGGTGCTTACACACCAGGTGCGCAGGCGCTGCAAATAGATTCCCTCCCGACGCAGCACCCGCCACACAGCATGCACGCTCGCCCCCAATCGCTGGGCCACTGCGGGGCCATCCCATTGCGCTTGGCCACCAGGTGGCGGCTGCTCCAACAGAGCCAGGACACGGCCGCGAAAGGCGGCATCGTAGGTCGGCGGCTTTCCGGATCGTGCCCGATCCCTCAAACCGCCAATGCCGTCGCGGGCAAACCGACTCCGCCACTTGCTGACCGTAGGAATCGACGCGCCCACTTCCTGCGCTACTTGCTGAATTTCCTTTCCTTCCAAACATGCCAGCACAATACGTGCTCGCTCCGTCATGCGCACTTCAGCGGTGCGGCTTCGGCTGAGGGCAATCAACTCGGCACGGGTCTGGATGGCGCATTCTAAAGCTGGAGCATGTCTAGGCATCTCCTACATCTTAATACAATAATTCAGTATTGCAACTAAGCACTAGCAAAAAATGAGGTTCTGGCCGGTTTGTCGCCAATCCGGAAACTACACGATTACCCACGGCAGCGTCTCGTTTATCCAACGCTCAGCCTCTGGGAAATTTCCATGCCCACCGATTGCGGTTCAATTTTCTGTGTTGCCGCTGGCTCCTGCTGGATCGCGGTCGGGTGCGAGAGGTCACGGCACAGTTCATATCCCAGCACCTTCGCGAGTTGCTTGAGAAGCTGGGCGGTCCCGTCTAATCCGGGTCGTTCAGTCTTTGTGGTTGGGCGAATTCAGTGAGTCCAAACAAGAACAGATCATCGCAGAGGAGCGGTTTTTGCATTGCACCACGATAGCATAATCCTGCCCGGTTCCATGCCTGCTCCCGCAGCAATTCACCGCGAAACTGTAGTCGCTGTCTTTGCATTCGCGGACATCCGGTCAAGCGCCATATTCAGCTCCAGCACATTCACGCGAGGCTCGCCGAGCACGCCAAACTGCCGAGGCATTGTGTGGGCCCGCACCAGATTTTGCACGGAGGTTTCCGGAAGGCCCCGCGCCCGCGCAACCGAAGGAACTTGATACTCTGCTGCGGCGATGGTGATGTCTGGATCTAATCCGGAAGCTGAAGTGGTAACTAAATCCACGGGAACATCCGCGCGCGCATCGACACTTTTGCCGCGACTTGCTTGCCAGCTTTGCACGCTTTGCTGTACGCGGGCGATGAGCGTCGCGTTGGTCGGCCCTAAATTTGAGCCGGAAGAGTTCGCAGCGTCATAGCCGGTCCCTGCCGAAGAGGGGCGCCCCTGAAAATAGCCCGCGCCTGTAAAGGTCTGGCCGATCAGCTTTGAACCGACGAGAACCCCATCTTTTGTGATCAGTTCTCCGTTAGCTTGCTGCGGCATCAGAAAATGCGCAAGGACGGTGATCCCCAGTGGATAAGCAATCCCAAGAAGCAGCGTGGTAACTGCGGTATAAAGTACGGCGGTAAAAATTTGTTTCCGCATAATAGACCCTCAAACCAGGTGAATGGCGGTGATTGCCATGTCGATGAGTTTAATTCCGATAAAAGGAACGATGATTCCACCTACTCCATAGATAAGCAGATTGCCGCGTAGCAGCAGTTCAGCGTTCATGGGCTTGTATTTGACACCGCGCAGGGCCAGCGGGATGAGCGCGACGATGATGAGCGCGTTGAAGATGACCGCGGACAATATAGCGGACTCCGGCGTGCGCAGATGCATGATGTTCAGCGCGTTCAATACGGGGAAGGTCGCGGCAAACATCGCGGGAATGATCGCGAAATATTTCGCCACATCGTTGGCAATCGAGAAAGTGGTTAAGGCACCGCGTGTCATTAGGAGTTGCTTGCCGATCTCGACGATCTCTATCAATTTGGTGGGATTGGAATCAAGGTCCACCATGTTGCCGGCTTCCTTGGCAGCCTGCGTGCCAGTGTTCATCGCGACGCCGACATCAGCCTGCGCCAATGCCGGGGCGTCGTTGGTACCGTCCCCCGTCATTGCCACCAGCTTGCCCTCCGCTTGTTCGCGGCGGATCAGGTCCATTTTGTCCTTGGGTTTCGCCTCGGCCAGAAAATCATCCAGCCCGGCCTCGCGTGCAATGGCGGCGGCAGTCAGGGGATTGTCGCCCGTAATCATAATGGTGCGGATGCCCATAGCGCGAAGCTGAGCAAACCGCTCGCGAATGCCTCCCTTGACAATGTCTTTCAAGTGAATCACGCCGAGCGCGCGGTTGTTTTCCGCTACTACCAGCGGCGTTCCGCCGGTGCGCGCAATTCCTTCCACGTCGGCGCGCACCTCATCGACCATCATCCCGCCAGACTCTTTCAGATATTTCGCAATCGACTCCGCTGCTCCTTTGCGGATGATCCGGCCATCGACATTCACGCCGGACATGCGGGTGGTAGCGCTGAATGGTACAAATTCGGCGTGCATTGTCGTCAGATCGCGTCCACGCAGCCCATATTTTTCTTTCGCAAGGACGACAATCGATCGGCCTTCCGGAGTTTCATCCGCAAGGGAAGAGAGCTGGGCCGCATCGGCAAGTTGGTCTTTGCTCACTCCCGGGGCCGGAAGAAATTCTGTGGCCTGCCGATTGCCTAAAGTGATGGTCCCGGTCTTATCGAGTAAAAGAGTGTCCACGTCCCCTGCGGCTTCCACCGCGCGGCCCGACATCGCCAGTACATTGTGTTGCACAAGGCGATCCATCCCGGCAATGCCGATGGCGGAAAGAAGCCCACCGATCGTAGTGGGAATCAGGCAAACCAGCAACGAGACAAGAACGAAAACTGTCTGTGGCGAATGCGAGTAGATGGCCAGCGGCTGAAGAGTGACGACCGCGAGCAGGAAAATGATGGTAAGCCCGGCGAGCAAAATGTTTAACGCAATTTCGTTCGGCGTTTTCTGCCGTTCGGCGCCTTCGACCAAGGCGATCATCCTGTCAAGGAAGGTTTCTCCAGGGTTTGACGTAATGCGAACTTTGATCTTGTCGGAAAGGACGCGCGTGCCGCCCGTGACTGCTGAGCGGTCGCCTCCGGCTTCGCGAATGACGGGAGCCGATTCCCCGGTTATCGCCGATTCGTCGACGGATGCGACTCCGTCGATGATCTCTCCATCGCCAGGAATCATTTCGCCTGCGGACACCAGGACAATGTTTCCAGAACGCAGTTTCGAACTCGGGACCTGATCGATCGTTCCATCCCTTTCGTTGAGGAGGTTCGCCATGGTTTCCGATTTAGCTCGACGCAGCGCGTCCGCCTGTGCCTTGCCGCGTCCTTCCGCCATTGCTTCGGCGAAATTTGCGAACAGGACCGTGAACCACAACCAGAGCGTGATCTGCAAATCGAAACTGAAGGAGGCTCCGTGCCGATGCAAATCCTCCAGCAGCAGCAAAGAGGTGAGGATGCTGCCGATTTCGACGACAAACATGACAGGATTTCGCATCATGTATGCGGGGTTGAGTTTGCGCAGGGAATCGATGAATGCGCGCTGCGCAATTTTCACATCCCAGATAGACCGTGTATTCGATGTTTTTGCCATATCGATTTTCCGAAAGAGCCTCAGTTAGAAAGTCTTTCCTGCGTACAGCAGAAAGTGTTCAAGGACCGGACCCAGTGTGAGCGCTGGAAAGAAAGTAAGCGCGCCGACAATCAGGATGACCCCGATCAGAAGCACGGTGAACAGCGGTGTGGTTACGGGGAAGGTGCCCGCCGAAGGAGGGACGATTTTTTTACGCGCAAGATTGCCCGCAACAGCCAGCATCGGGACGATCATCAGAAACCGCCCGCCCAGCATGGCGATGGCCAGAGTCAGATTGTAATAATTCGTATTGGCGTTCAGTCCTGCAAACGCCGAGCCGTTGTTCGCCGTAGTGGACGAGAAGGCGTAAAGGATCTCTGAAAGTCCGTGCGGGCCGGCGTTGGCCAGGCTGCTAAGTCCAAGGTGTGGCAACAGCACTGTGACTCCACTGAAACACAGAATGAACATAGGAAAGATCAGGACGTAGAGCATCGCCATCTTCACATCGAAGGCCTCAATCTTCTTTCCGAGATACTCCGGCGTTCGCCCGACCATCAATCCGGCAATGAAGACCGAGAGGATGACGAAGATCAACATGCCGTAGAGTCCCGCGCCTACGCCGCCAAAAATGACTTCTCCCAGCATGATGTTGGCGAGCGGCACCAAGCCTCCCAGCGGAGTAAAGGAATCGTGCATGGAGTTCACGGCCCCGCAGCTTGCGTCTGTTGTGATCGTAGCGAAGAGCGCGGAGTTGGCAATCCCGAAGCGAACTTCTTTACCTTCCATGTTGCCGCCGGCCTGCGTCGCCGATACATGCTGGTTGACGCCATGCATCAGCGGATTTCCTTGCGCTTCCGCCCAATACGCGGTGGTTACGCCCGCGGCAAACAAAATTCCCATGGCTGCGAAGACTGCCCACCCGTGGCGAGGTGAGCCGGTCATGCGGCCTAGAGTGACCGTGAGTCCGGCTGGAATCGCAAAGATGGC
>JAJYGR010000237.1 GCA_021790655.1 Acidobacteriota bacterium
TGTGCTCAGACCGGGAGGATTACTGGGCCTCAGCGACCTAACAAGAACAGAAGAAGCAATTCCTGACCTGGAAGGGCTTCTGGCCTGGATCGCCTGCATTGGCGATGCGCTGCCCACCGGCCGTTACTCGGAAATTTTGACCCGCGCCGGCTTTGAACTCACCACGGTCGAAGATCATCGGGCCGCGCTTGTTTCGATGGTGCGGGAGATACAGGGCAAACTGTTCGGCGCGGAAGTCGCCGTCGCGCTCAAAAAGCTGGATATGCCTGGCGCGGATTTTTCCGCAGCAAAAAAATTCGCGCAATCCGCGCTGCAAGCCACGCAGAGCGGAAACCTCGGCTATGCCGTAATGATTTCGAGAAAGTAGCTCTTGAACAGGCCGGAAGTCACGGTCAAGGTGCTGGAGCAGTTCCGGCAGAGACATTCACCCCGGTCGCAAACTCCAGATTCGCCAGCATTGCCTGGTAGTCGATGCCTGCTTGGGTCGCTTGCGCGTCCGCCTTGGATAAATGCACCTGCGCCTGCATCACATCATAGGCAGAGATCAGATGGGCAGCGTAGCGCGCCTGTGCCAGATGAAGGGCCTGTTCCGCAGCGGAACGCTCTTCGGTAAGAGCACGTACTTGAGCCTGTTGATCGGCAAGCCCGTAATATGATCGACAGACTTCAAGTTCAACCTGTTGTCTCAGCATGTCATTGTCGGCCTGGGCCGCATTCACCTCGGCCAGAGCTTCCACGCGCTCCGCCTTGAGTCGTCCACCGGTGTACACCGGCATCTCGACGCCAACGGCGCCCACTCCATGCTGCTGGTTGGGCTTGACGGTCGAGTCGTTGAAGCGTCCGCCTCCGCCGGCGGCAAAACCGTTCACCGTGGGCCGACTTTGTGCGCGGGCCAGCGCGAGTTCTTCTCGCAGGGCCTGCACCGTAAGGGAAGATGCCTTCATCCCCGGTCTTGTGCGCAATGCGGTCGCGATCTCGTCGGGCAAAGGCGGTATGGCGGCATGTGCAGTAGACGGCATCACCAGGACAGGCTCAACGGAATTCTCTTCCGTCCCCATGGCGGCATCGAGCGCCGCGTACGCGGCATGCACCGCTTCTGTTGTATGCATCCGATCGCCGCGCGCCCTGGCCAGATTCGCTTCCGCCTCAACCACATCATATTTTGAATCAAGTTTCGCTTGATAGTAAGCGGACGCACGCCGCACCGTCAGTTCTTCAGTCTGTTCCGTCACATGCGCAAGCTGATCCAGATTGGTTGCGGCAATCGTGAGCAGATAGGCTTGCGTCACAGCAAGAGCAATACGCCGGTTCTCGGCCTGCGTCTGAACCACTGTAGCCTGTGACCTCAGTTTTGCGGCGGCTAAGGCGTGGTGAATGCGCCCGAAGTCGAAGATTGCCTCCGACAAATTCAGAGAACCAGCGAAATTGCGGTCGAATGGCGTGGCTGGAAAACCCACTAAACCGAGTGCATTCGTTGCACCAGAGAGACCGGCTTTAGCAATTCCCGATACCGAGAGCTGAGGATAATACGCCGCACGCACTTCGCGGACTTTCGCCTCCGCCTCCTGCTCCCTGGCTTGAGCCTTCTGCAAAGACGGCTGGCGTTTGAGGGCAATCGCAATCGCTTGCGGAAGCGTCAAGGTTGTTTTCGCGGACACAGCGGTTTGCGATCCATTCCCTTGCGCAAACACGTTGAGCGCGAAGACCGAAAAGATCAGCGGTAGATAGATAGAGGGAATTCGCATGCTATTCACCTCCACCTTGTTGATCACTATTTACCTGTACAGCCACACCGTTTACCAGGCTTTCACTGGCTCCGATAACTACATCGTCCGCCGTCGATAGGCCGTTGACGCTTACATGAATGCCGTCGTCTGATAAAGGAGTTACAAAAACTTGATACACCTTGCCGTTACGGATTACATAAACGTAATTGCTGCGGTTCTCGCTTGCCTTCGTCACACTTTGACCGGACAGTACCTGATGCAGCGCGGCGGATGGAAGGACCACGGAGCCGACGAGCGTATGAAGCCTGATCGTAGCGCTGCCGAACATCCCTGCCTTGAAGGTCTCTTTTGGGTTCGGCAGGTCGATCTCCGCGCGCATAGTCCGGCTTTGTGGGTCAAGCGCCACGGCAAAACGAGTGATGGCTCCGGAGAATACACGCCCGGGCAGAGCGTCGAATTGTACGGTTACTGGTTCTCCGCGATCAACAAGGGAGACCTCCCGCTCCGGTATGGCCAGAAAGATGCGCACCACGTCGGTACGCGAAACCGTGAACAAGGGCAAAGCGCCTGTGTTAGAACTGCTGGAGTTCTGGATCAGGTCTCCCGGATTGACCGAGCGCTGGGTCACGGTTCCGTTAAACGGAGCGCGAATCGTGGAGTATTGGACCAGCGCTTGCAGCCTGCCGATTTGCGCGCTGGCACTGTCGACGTTCGCTTTCGCCAGTTGCAGGGCACCGCGCGCGACCTGTGACTCGGTCGATGCTGTGTCCAGGTCTTGTTGTGCCACAAAATCCGCGTCGCTCTTCCCCACCTGCGCGAGCCGCTGGTAACTCAACTGCTTCAAGTTATTGGACTGCTCAGCCTGTAGTTCGCTCGCCTGGGCTTCCTCCAGCCGTGCCTTTGCATCGGCCAGGCTTTGTTGCAATTCCGGAACCGCGATGTGCGCCATCACGTCTCCCTTGCGCACGCGAGAACCGATGTCCACCCCCATCCGGTCCATATATCCCGCCACCTGAGCATAAATGGGCGTCTCCTCCCAGGCCGAGACAGTCGCGGGAAGCGTTAGCGACGCATAGTTGTTTTGCAGCCTGGGATGCACCGCGGTCACGGTCGGGAGCGCATCGGCGGCTGAGGAAGGAGCGTCGTGGGGTGCTGGTGTGGCGCGGAAGGTCAAGATCGCTGCGGCCACCACCAGAACAGCGATCAGCACTAGGGCCGCTTTGAGGGTGCTCTTCATTGTTCTCCCTCGATAGAGTGGTTTTGGTTTGATGCATGAGGCCTCATGGTGATGTAGAGCAGAGGAACAACGAATAGAGTCAGTAGGGTGGAAGCCGCCAGGCCGCCGACCACCGCGCGAGCGAGCGGCACATTGGCCTCAGCGCCCGGCGATATGTCGAAAGCCATGGGCAGCAGGCCGGCAATCGCTGCAATTGAAGTCATCAGGATGGGCCGTAAACGGATGCTGCTCGCAGCCACGACGGCCTCTGTTACAGCCAATCCCTCGCCCAGTTTCCGGTTGGTAAATTCCACCAGCAAAACGCTGTTGGATACTGCAATGCCAACCATAAAGATGGTTCCGAGGTAGGACTGGATGTTGACTGTCGTTCCGGTAAGCAGCAGCATGACGATGACGCCGATGAGTCCCAGCGGTACCGCAATCAGAATGATGACGGGTTCAACGAAGGAGCGGAACTGCGCCACAAGCAGCAGGTAAACCAATGCTATCGCCATCAACAGGCCAAAGCCCATCCCGCTGAATGACTCCCGCATGTTCGACGCTTCGCCCCGCATCACAATCCGGTAGCCACTCGGGATCTGTATCTTGTCTAACCTGCGCTGGATTTCCGCTGCTGTCGACCCAATGTCGCGCCCGGAGACGTTGGCATAAACGTCTGTTACGCGGGCTATGTTCCGGTGGTCTACCTCAACCGGAGCCTCTCTGCGGCTGATAGTGGCCACGTTACGCAGCAGTGTTGGGTCATGCTCAAGTACATCCGTGCCCTTTGCGATCATGTCCGGGTCGGTAATCGGGATGTTCTGAAGGGTGGCTATGGATTGGATCTGGCTCTCGGGATATTGGGCACCCAGGAAATAGTGGTTGCCGTTGTGGTCGTCCACCCAGAAGGCCGGCTGGAACGTCGCACTCGAGTTCAGCGCGGTCAAGATGTTCTTCACAACGTCGTCGGCATTCAGGCCGAGATAGGCAGCCTTCACTCGGTCGATATGTATGTCCAGCTTCGGATAATCCAGCTTTTGCTGCACCCGCACGTCCACCGTGCCGCGCGTGGCCTTGACGGCCTTCTTCACTTCCTGGGCCAGTTCCTGCGCTGTTTCAAGACTGTTGCCAATGACCTGCACGTCGATGGGCGACGGCAGCCCACCGTTAAGCGCGGAAGAAAGTAGCCCTCCTGTGTCAAAAGCGAAGCTGACGCTGGGAAACTCCTGGGCCAATATCCGGCGAAGACGCCGCACATAGGCTTGAGAAGCAACCGTATGGTCCTTGTTTAACTGGACGGCAAAGAAGGCGTCCATCGGCCCCGAGTTCGGCGTGTAAGCAGCCGGCCAGTCATACAGTATGCCTGTATTTGTAACGATCGTATTGAGATCATGCGCCGGGACCGCTTTGCTGACTGCTCTTTCCACGCGGTAGGTGATCTGTTCGGTGTCTTCAATGCGGGTCCCGGAGGGGGCGCGCATCAGGATGGTGAACTGTCCGGCATCGACCTGTGGAAACAACTCCTTGCCCAGCAAGGGATACAGAAACAGCGCCAGCACAAAGATGCACGCGGAACCGGCAAGTACTGGCCACCGGTAGTTGAGGGCCCACTCAAGCGTTTGCCGGTAGCGATTTTCGATGAAGCTGGTTGATGCAGAAACCCGCCGCAAAACGCTCTCCCGACCGTCATGCTTACTTTCCGGCTTCAGGAAACGGCCCGCGAAGACCGGCACCAGCATCATCGCAAGAACATAGGATGCTGCCATGGCAAACGCGACCGCCAGCGCCAGCGGCTCGAAGAGAAACTTCCCCATGCCCTTGAGAAAGATCACGGGCAGGAAAACAATCATGGTCGTCAGAGTCGAAACAACCACAGGCATCGCGACCTCTTCAGCGCCGTCTCTCGCTGCGATCAGAGGCGCTTTGTCCATCTTCAGGTGCCTGTTGATATTTTCGATGACCACGATGGCGTCATCCACCAGCCTTCCCACGGCCAGCGCCAGCCCCCCCAGCGTCATGCTGTTGATGGTGTTGCCGGTGACGAACAGGCCGATAACGGCGGCCAGGATCGACAATGGGATGGCGAGAAACACCACGCCTGTTGATCGGATGCTGCCCAGAAACAGCAGCACCATCAGCCCCGCGAGGACCGCACCGAGAATCAGCTCCTTTTCAAGAGATCCCAGGGACTGCCGGACATAGACTGACTGGTCGGCGATGATGTTCAGGTTGATCCCAGCGGGAATGCGGGCCTTCAATCGGGGAAAGTCGCTGCGAATGCTATTGACCACCTGGACGGTATTGGCCCCCGGCTGCCGGTAGATCGGAATATAGACCTCGCGCCTGCCGTTCACGTGGACGATATTGCTCTGTATCTCAAAGGAGTCCTGGGCATAGCCGACGTCCTTAACGAACACAGGGGCGCCGTTGACGATGCGCAATGGGAAATTGTTGATCTCATCGACACTGGGGACCATTCCGTTGGCCGAGATCAGATAATCCGTCTGACCGATCTTCGCGTCGCCCGTTGGAATGAAAACATTCCATTTACGCAGCGCATTGGCGACATCCAATGGAGACATGTCGTGCGCCGCGAGCTTGACGGGATCCACATAAACGAGGATTCTGCGGATGCGCCCGCCAAAAACCGCAGGTGCGATTACTCCCTGAATGCCGCTGAGCATGTTGCGCACATTGAAGTAGGCGATGTCGTAGAGCTGTGTTTGGTCGAGTGTATTGCTCGATAGAGTCAGCAGCGCAAGCGGAATGTTTGCTGTCGGGTCATACGGCATGACCATGGGAGGGATCGTGCCTGGAGGGAGATAGTACAAATCCGACGTGGCAAGGGAAGAGACCTGGGACAACGCCGCATTCGGATCGATATCGCTCCTGAAGTAATCGCGCACCACGCTCACTCCCGTCAGGCTCTTCGACTCCTGCCGTTCTACGCCATTTGCCTGCGAGGTCCACCGCTCAATACGGTTGGTGAGGTCGCGTTCCATCGTCTCGGTTGGCATTCCTGGGTACAGCGTCAAAATCTGAACCGCCGGCGTCTTGAATATCGGCAGGATGTCCAGCGGAATTCGGAGTGCGACGGTAATGCCGAATAAAAGCAGGGCGAGGATGGAAACAACGACAAGATACGGATTCCGTAGCGCAAATCGAACCATGAAAAATCACTCGCTCTTACAAACTCAAACTAACTTTTTCCAATCGGTTTATGGCGTCTGCCGCCGTATTGCTTCAGCAATTTCCTGCATCGAGGAATCGTTCAGCGTGGCCACGACGTCATACACCAAGCCCCGATGGCACCAAAGGACCGAGCGAACGCCATGGCCTGAGGTTTCCACGTTAACCTCCATCTTTTCGCGCTCGTATGCTCTGGGCTCGGCTGCTACGAAGACGGAGATGGAGGTATTGCTATCGTTGTGGTGATATTGCAGCAATGCCGCCTTCCGTCCGGAGATGTCACAGATACGCGCGGTTTTGAGTGCCGCTCCTGGGACTGTCGGCACGTGGACAGGAAAGTCTACGCGGCCTAGTAGCCATTCCTCCGCCTGCTTTGGCGAATCTGCGGCGATTTGCTCCCGGCCTGGAAGGTATTGCAGATAGTCGGCAACGAAGGACTGCGCCAGGCGTTCGGGCGAAGGAGTGCGAGTGTAGCGGTTCCACAATATGCCCGCCGTGGCGCCGGCCAGCAGCACAACAGCTGCCGCAGCCGTCATCCACCGCCGCAGATCATGCCTCTTGCCGGCGTTCGGTCTCTCAACCATTCGGGAGATTCTTTGCCGTAGCGCAACAGGAGCCTCCTCGCTGTGCGCCAGCTTATGAAGTTCAGTGCGCAAACGTTCCTCATCCCGCTGTAGCGCCTGGCATAGACCACAGCCCTCAATATGGACACGGGCCTCATGAGAGAGCGTACCCTGTTCGTCGTCGAGCAACCGTCGCTTCCGGTATTCCTGACAATTCATGATTCCCTCATCTTCCTGGCTCCATAGACAGAGAGCGACTGTCGCAACCCACTCCGGGCACGGGCGAGCCGCGAAGCGACTGTGCCAACCGGACAATCTAGAATCGTGGCTATTTCCCGGAGACGAAAGTCCTCTGCATCCGAAAGCCACACGACAAGGCGAAGATGTTCCGGCAAAGATTCAAGGGCGCGACGCACGTCCTCGACAGCAACCAGCGCCGGGAGCGGATCACCGCCAATACCGGATTCTGTCATTTCAGGATCGATTACTTGAACTTCTCCCCATCGTTTGCTGCGGCGCTGGTTGCTGATGAACGTGTGATAGAGCGTTTGAAACAGCCACGCCCGCCAATTCTGCACGGTCGTGTCCCGTCGCTCCCATGCTCGCACTGCAGCCTCTTGGGTCAAATCCTGTGCCTGGTCCACGCTCCCCGACAATCGGAGGGCAAACCGATAGAGACCATTCAGGTTGGCCTCAAGAGCATCATCAAGAGACGTTTCCTCCGAAGGGTAATTTTTATCGATCGGGATGACCTCACTTTTTACCATTGGCAATGGTAGGACGCCTGGGACACAAAAAATTATCCATAAATCGACAAAATCGTAAGCAAGCTATCTGGGCGGTCTCGGAATGGCCATGGCACGCAGCAGACTCGGCCAGACATTGCACCAGAGAAGAGTCCCAGCTAAGGCCCATTGACCTCGAATAAAGCTGTGCTTCCGGCATACAGTTTGACGGTATGATGCCGCGACTCAAGTCTGAAACTTCCCCCTCTCCTGCCGTTCTCTGCCATGTACGTTGAGTCAAACCCATAAAGACCACATGCGCTCGGAGAGAAGATGGCCACTGATTGCTCTCGAATTGTGCCGTCGCAACGGAAGCTCGCGTATTCATCCACGTATTCGTTCGAGATCAATCGCGCGAACACACCGTGTTTGCGGATGTACCCGACCACATCACCGTCTGGAGTCAGTAGATCCTTGCCAATTGGAGAGAACTGATCTCCGCCGACTTGAACCATCGTTCCCAGGTGGTCGCTCTCGTCGATACCGTGGGGCGTGCGTGCGTCATCGGAGTCGATGGTGCTTGCCAACGCGCGCACGAACACATTCAGAGGCATCTCCGAACCCTTCATCACGATCTTGTCAAAATGGATGGAGAGGTAAGAGGGCTGTTGCACGGCGTACGGAGTCGGATCAAATGTGAACCGTCGCGATTCGACCACATGACCTACCACCGAAGCCCCTTTGGGAAGGACCTGACCCTCAGGCAAGCGGACGATCTGTATTGTCTTGGCAACGACGGCATCTCCCGGTTTTGCTTTTCCGGCATCAATCGTGTGTGTGAATCGCACTGGAATTGCTGTAGAGGTGGGCAGGACTGTCGCGTGGCACAACTTGTTGCTTATTCCAATACTAAGGACACCCGCGATCAAGGCGATCTCTTTCGCGTAAAGTAACTGGTTTAGACGCATCATTCTGGGGCCTCTTCCGCTTGATCTCGCTTTCATCTGGCAACGCCACTGAACTGACGGCGAACTGTAGAGTTGCCATCCGTTTGCGTCTGTATGACGCCTGGATCTTTGATATTTATCTGGTGCAGTATGGGAATCTGATTGGAAGGTAAAGGAGATTAACGATACCAATGATCATGCATGCGTAGGAGGACGTCCGAGGCAGCGTGCGAGTGGGCACGCAATCTGCGGAGAAGTTGAAACAATGAGGGAGGCCAAGCCTTAAAAGGTCGTCGCAGAGGGGGTGGAGGAGAAACCGAGACTCAATACATGATGCCGGAACACTTGCGCCTAGTCAGTTACCAGGGGCGTTTGAATTGTCTTGTGCCACAAGGCGGCAGTCAGGATTTCAAAGTGCGCCAATGAAAGCACCGCATTCGTTTTCCCATGACCCTTCAAATCTGACCACAATTCACCTGGGGGCTGCTTCATCGAGCTACCACTGTGCCGGAATACATATCGGCCCCGCAATGGAATGCGTAACGTCCGGGGCGGGGTGCGTAAAGCGTCACCGACCGTGTCTGTCCAACCGGCACCGTGATCTCGGCGGCACGGCCATTCGGACCAAGCCCCTCGAATACAGTGCGCAGCAGGCAACCGCCGATGTGGTCGGTTATCGCCACCTGGACGCCTTGCTGGACAGGAATGACGAGGGTGCGCGGCTGGTAGGGATAGCCGGTCGCATCGGCACCTTCGGTCAAGTGGTACACGTGCTCGGGCATCGCAATTGTTGCTGATGCTACTGATGGCTGATTGAGATATGCACCGTGATTCTGGCCAAAGTAATAGAACAGAAATACGCCGGTTCCAAGGAACAACAACGCCGTGATGCGCATCAACCACGGCCCCATGCGCCGCAAGGCGGCAAATACCCGATAGCCAAGCGCCATCATCACCAACACCAGAGACGCAATAGCGAAGCCGTAGGCGAACACGGAAAGTGCGGCGAGCGGATAATTGCCGGCAACCAACGGTACCAGAAGGATGCCGAGAAAGATGGGCAGCGAGCAGGTGTGCGACGCAGCCCCGTAGGCAAAACCAAAAGAAACGAGTGTGCGTTTCCGGGCGGGGCCTGCGGCAGGTGTTCCGGCCTCCTGACGCTCGTAAAGCCTATTCATCGGGTTCCAGCGTCCAACGAACGCAAAAACGCCAGGGCGTCCCAGCAATATCAGGACTCCGAGCAGCAGGAACGCCAGAGCGACGACGGGAATGAAGTAGATCAGGTAGTTGTAGGCGACACTGCCAACCGCACCGATGACGATACCCGCGGCACCATAGAAAGCGACAATGCCCAACGCGACCAGTCCGCCGGCGAAGACCAGGGAGCGCGAGACGATGCGGCCTTCCTTGCCGGACGGGGTTCCCACGGTGAGGTACGCCAGAAAAGCCGGCGTAATGGCGATGCTGCAGGGCGAAAAGAACGATGCCGCTCCCCCGATCAGTGCCAACGCCAGAATAAGCAACGGTGGCAGCGTCCGGCCCTGCTGAAGAACAGAACCTGCGTGCAGGTACAGAAAGTA
The DNA here is from genome assembly GCA_021790655.1 of Acidobacteriota bacterium. Taxonomy (GTDB): domain Bacteria; phylum Acidobacteriota; class Terriglobia; order Terriglobales; family Acidobacteriaceae; genus JAKAAZ01. The sequence goes on from JAJYGR010000237.1 coordinate 9,948, forward strand.
GCCAGCCACGCCCATAAGCAGAAGTGCGCCGCCAGCGCTGGTCGGGATGATCCAGCCTGCACCCGAGGAATCTGTACTCTCAATCTGATGCATCGATTATCCTTTTTTGAATGTGGGCTGATTCATTTCGATTCCTTACACAGTAATCGATCCATAAGCTACCTCTTTTCGTCAGAGGTTCACCTGAAATCCCTGATCGAGAATTGCAGCTCGAATCCCATCCGGGTCGGCTTCGCCTTCGCGATAGACGATACATATCGTGTGTTGATCGATGTCGCCCTTGACATCCTGAACCCCGTTCAACTTTGTAACTGCGCGACGGATCGCCGCGACGCAGTTCTCGCAATGCATGTTCAGAACATTGAACGTCATTTCGGCCTGCCGACCCCTGCGCTTTTTGGGCAGCAACCGTCCAGCGAAGGAATTCGTGAGAACAGTTGTAACGCTGGCGATCATGGCGACCATGGCCCACACCGGATGCAGCAGCCCGGTAATAGCCAGGGGAACACCGATGCCGTTGAAGGCGAAGGCGAGCGAGAGGTTTTGTACCGTCTTCCTGTAGGAACTCCGGCCAATGTAAAAGGCGTCGACAACCGCTCCCAGGCGTTGGCCTACCAGCACAACGTCAGCGGACTCAATAGCGATATCCGTTCCGGCTCCAATCGCGATGCCAACATCCGCCTGCATCAATGCCGGGGCGTCGTTGATTCCATCCCCTACCATCGCCACACGGAAGCCCTGATCCTGTAGTTCCCGTACGACTGCGGCTTTGTTCTGCGGCAGGACCTCAGAGCGGTAATCTGTGATTCCAACCTGCCTGGCAACAACTTCGGCGGTCCGGGCATTGTCGCCAGTTACCATCATCGGTTCCAACCCGGCAGCCCGCATGCGCTGAATGGCATCCCTCGCGTCGGGCTTGATCTGGTCGGCTATGCCGATCAGACCGGCCAATCTGCCGCCAATTGCGAGCGCGACGACGGTATCGCCCTTGGCGCTCATGACTTCCACCTGCTCTATTGCGGAAGCGATCTCGATGTGTCCCTCTTTCAGAAACTGCGGCTTGCCAATGAGCACGCGGTGGCCCTCGACGATTGCAGCAACACCCATGCCGGGAGTCGCTTGAAAATCACTGGCTGATGGAATGGATAGATGTTGTGCCGCTGCGGAAGCCAGGATGGCCTGTGCCAATGGGTGCTCGGATGCTCGTTCCGACGCCGCTGCGAGTCGCAGAATTTCGTCGTTGCTCCAGTCCGACGCGGGCTGGATGTCGGTGACGGATGGTTCACCTCGCGTGATCGTGCCCGTCTTATCGAGGATGACTTTGCGGACATCCTTGAGGATCTGGAATGCTTCCGCGGAACGCATGAGAACGCCGTGCTCGGCAGCCATGCCGCCGCCGCGGATCATGGCCAGCGGGCTGGCCATGCCGAGCGCGCACGGGTAGCCCATCACCAGCACGGCGAGCACGGCGAAAATCGCGCGCGTCCAGTCGGGTGAGCCAGTCACCAGCCATGCGCCCAGCGTCCAGACCGTAAAAGCAAGAAAAGCCGCTCCCAAAACGGTGGGCACGTAGGTTGCAAGCACACGATCCACCAGCGCCAAAATTCCCGGCTTGAGCGCGCGGGCTTCTTCCACGCTGCGGGCGATTTGATGCAGGAAGCTGTCTTCGCCTACTTTCGTCACTCGGACCAGCAGAGTCCCGGTCTGGTTCATCGAGCCGCCGATGACTTCGTCGCCGGCTTTCTTGGCCTGAGGCATCGATTCCCCAGTCACCAGGCTTTCATTGACGCCGGAGCTGCCATCGATGACTTCTCCATCTACCGGTATCGATTCGCCTGGACGAACACGCACCGTATCCCCCGGCCGAACCTGTTCCAGCGGCAGTTCTTCTTCCGTTCCATCCCGTACGACCCGCGCCGCGGGGGGCACCAGAGACAGGAGCTTCCGGACCGCCTGGGAGCTGCGAGTCCTCACACGCAGAGAAACAAAACCGGAAAGCAGATGGTATGTGGTAATGAATACCGATACGGCGAAGAAGTCGGCGATCGGAAACGATGACGAAAAGTAGCCGAGCACGCCGCCAATCAGGCCCGCAAATGCTCCGAATTCGAGAAGCACATGCTGATTCAGGATGCCGCGGCGCAGGCTGGCCAACGCCATCTGGAGAATGTGCCAGCCCGGCCCGAATATCGTCGCCAGAGCCAGAAACGGCATGAGTATGGGCAAAGGTTTCGGAGGCGGGTTCGACACCACGCCCGCCCACATCAGACTCATCATGGCTATGGCGATGACAGCAAAACCGGCGGCGATGAGGAAGTTGCGCCGTTCTCCCAGCATTACCTCCTGCTCCTCCTCGAACGTGAGCACCTTTCTGGGATCGCGAACCGTGTAGCCGAGATCGATGATGAGTTTCTTCAGCTGCATCGGCGATACTTTGGCGGGCTCATATTCGATCAGCGCTTCCTCATGCGCAAGGTTCACGCTCGCGCGTCGCACTCCCTCCGTTCGTTCCAGTGCCTTGGTCATGCTGGCCACGCAGAAGGAGCAGGACATGCCGCCGACCTTCAGTTGCAGCTTCTCTATCCCGCTTCCTCTGCCCAGGATGCCCAGCGCCACAGCCGGGTTGTCGATTTGCTGAAGCGGACTCATGCTTAGTTCTTTGTTGTTACGTCGTATCCGATTTCATGCAGCTTTGCCCGCACCTGTTCCAGTGTGGTGCGCTCCGGATCGATTGAAACGGAAATACGCTGCTCCTTTGCGCTCGCATTTACCCGATCGATGCCGGGGAGACGCTTCAGCGCCCGCGCGATCCGGTTCTCGCAGGATTCGCAGTGGATTTTCTGTTCGCCTGTAACAGTGAATTCGAGGTTGGTAGCCATCTCTTTCTCTCCTGTTTGCAAGATAAGTCCCGTACCTTGGTATAGAGTCAAGAACCGCCACAAGTTTTTTGCGGGTTTCGGCTTGTTCAATCATTCACGTTGCCGCCGGCTCGAATGCCGTCCGGAGTTGTTGATCGGTAATCAACCCGTCCAGTCTTTCCGTTTCGTTGCCATTCCTGAATACCAGAACGGTAGGGATACTCTTCACCCCAAGGCGCCCTGCAATCGAGAGGTCGTGTTCAATATCGACACGATAAACAGAAATTCGTCCGGCATACTGCTGCGCCGCGGCTTCCAGGCGTGGTTCCAATACCCGGCAGGGCGCGCAAGTTGCCTGGTAGAAATCCAGAATCACGGCTTGCTGCGCCTGCATTACTTTCGATTCAAACTCGCTGCTCGTAATTGTTCTGATGTTGGTCATCCGTTCATCTGCTGCTCTGCGGTTGAGACTGCTGCTTTGAGCCGTCGGACTCCACCATTCGCCCATCCATGAGGCGAATGACGCCATCCACTTCACTGATCATGCGGGTATCGTGCGTGACCACCAGGATCGCCGTGCCTTGCTCCTTGCTCACCTTGCGCAGCAGCCGCATCACGCTCAGTCCGCGCTCGGTGTCGAGCGCCGCCGTAGGCTCGTCGGCCAGGATGATGGCCGGATTGTTTGCCAGGGCGCGTGCGACGGCCACCCGCTGCCTCTCGCCTCCGGAGAGATGCTCGGGGAGATTGCCGGCACGGTCGGCCACTTCCAGATACTCCAACAGTTCCATAGCGCGAGCATCCGCCTGCCGTCCGAAGATACCGATCAGTTCCAGGGAAAGCAGCACGTTTTCCTTTGCGGTCAGGAACGGGATGAGGTTCGAGAACTGGAAGATGAAACCGATCTTCTCTCGGCGAAGTCGCTGCAAATCGAGCCCCGTTCCGTTGTAGATGTTTTGCCCTTCGAGCAGCACGCGCCCTTCGCTCGGCTCGGTAACCAGCCCGAGGATCATCAGCAGCGTGGTCTTTCCCGATCCGCTCGGCCCCATGATGGCGAAAAGTTCGCCAGGACGCACCGTCATGTTGACGCCCTTCAGGGCATCCACCTGTGTGTGCCCTTGGCCATAGCTTTTGGACAGATCCGTCGCTTGAATTGCGTACTCCATCCGTTCCTCTCCTTAAGTCCCGAGCACGCTGCGCGGGTCTACTTTGGTGGCGCGCCGGATGGCCATGATACTGGCCAAAACCGCGATTACGGTGATGACGACCAGCATCTGCACGACATCGCCACGAGTGGCCACCACTCTTCTTGGGAAATAGGGCTCGCTGGCGAACTCAAGCGTCGCCCCCAGCAGGGTGCCCAGCAATCCCATCAACACCGCCTCTTCGAGGATCATGGCGTAGATGCGGCGCGTCTGCGTGCCCAGCAGCTTCAATACCGCGATTTCCTTCAGCTTGTCCAGCGTGAAGGTGTAGGTGATAAGCCCGATAATCACTCCCGCAATGACCAGAAGAATGAGACGAAACAGCGAAAGTTGCAGCAGGATGAGCCGGTTCGATCCCATCAGCTGCATGTTCACCTCCCGCGCGGAGGTATACACGGTGAGGTGTTTCCAGCGCTCGATTTCATGCGCCACGGTTTCGACCGGGACGCCGGGCTTGACTTTCACTGCCACGGCATTCACCAGGCTGACATTTTCAGCGATTTGCGACGCCTGGTTTGCCAGCGGGTCACTGAGGCGTGGAGCGATCTGAGCGGCGCCAAGGACTTGCTGCCGCGTTCGTCTGCGTATGTTGCGCAGAAGATCGGGATCGGCCTCGAATAATATGTTCTGTGCGTCGTCCAGAGTCGCATAGATCACAGGGTCGGCGGTGAAAGCCACCATGTTTTTGGTCAGGCCCACGACCGTGTAGTCAAAGTCACCCATGCGGATACGTTCGCCTATCTGGAGGCCTGTCCTTACATCGGCAACAATTTCGTAATGGCTGGCCTCGATTCCGCGACCCGCAACGATGACCGGCGGACCGCCGATGTGCCCCGGCTCATAGCCGATCACAATAAAACGCAGGTCATGTGGGATCGCCATCCAGCCCGGCCGCACCATGGTTCGCGTGCCGATGACAGTGTTCATATACATGAACTTCATCAGCGGCGTCGGACGAAACGGGCGCTCCACATGCACCCAGGCCGTCGCGAGAGGGCTGGCCTCAGCGACGCCATGCATGGCCTGAATGGCGTGGTAATAGTCTTCGGGAAGCCTCGAAATCTCGACAAACGGTCCGAGCCAGTCTTTCTCAACAACCCAGAGATCCGCGCCGGTCGCTTGAATAATAGTGGCTGAGTCCAGGATGACGCCACGGATAATGCCTCCGATGGTCAGCACCACCATCAGGATGAGCCCGACACCGATCGTCGAGGTGATGAACTTAAAGAGGTGGTAGCGGATGTCTTTGATGGCGAGATTCATGGAGCGTCTCCATTCAGGGAGGACGCCGTCTGAACGCGGACTTTCTCTCCCGGTTTGAATCCCACCGGCTTGAGCACGACCTGCTCGCCGGCCTTAAGCTCGCCCTGCACTGCAACCAGAGGCGACCGGGGACTGCTGGCGACTGGTTCTACTTCCACCCGGCTTATCTTGTGACTGGCATCCACAACCAATACATAGTGCTTATTGGTCATGGTCATGATGGCGGCGCTCGGAACAACGATTGCATCCCTCACTCCTCCGACATCGATGTACACATCCGCCCACTGCCCAATTTGGAGTTCTTTCGGAGGAAGTGGAAACGTGACCTCCACCGTCATTTCCTCAGTACCGGGGTCGGCCTGTGGGCTGATGCGGTAGACGTATCCCTGGAACGGTTGGCTCTCGCGCCCCAGTACGATGACGGTCGCGGGCTGTCCGGCGTTGAGCTTGCCGGAAAATCGCTGGTCCACAAAAGCGTTGACCAGCGTAATGCTAGGGTCCGCGACCGTCACCACCGACTCTCCAGGAACAATGGCGTCACCGGGCCGCTTGGGCAGATTGACGACGACGCCGGGCAGGTAGGTGAAGATTTTTGTCTCCGATAGATTGAACTGCTGAAGCCGGACGTCGGCCTGGGCGGCTCCAACTCCGCGCATGGCAGATGCCACGTCGGCTACTGCGGCGTCCACGCCCCTGGCTGCCGTGCGGTACTGCTCTTCGTAGGAATCGGCCTCCTCTTGGCTGACGGCTCCTGTCGCGACCAGGTGCTTTTCGCGTCCCCAAGCGCGCTGTGTCTGCCATTTTGTTGCCCGCCTTGCCTGTTCTGTCGCGCGCGCTGCCTGCACTGTTGCACGGGCCTCTTCCAGATGTGCCTGAGCACTCTGGATGGCGCGCTGAATGTCCGTGTCTTCCAATGTGGCAATCAGTTGCCCTTTATGGACGAAATCCCCTTGATCGACGAACACCTGTTCAATCCTGCCGGGAATTTTCGCGCTTATGTCGGCCTGTTGATCGACAGCGATGGTTCCTGTTCCCTGTACTTCAGCCGTAAAATCCTGTCGTCGCACCTGCGCGACCGCCACCTGGGGCGGCGTCAGGAATTTGGCCTTCACGATGAAAAAAGCAATCACCAGAACCAATACATACAAGAGACGCTTGCCCAGCTTCCTCATGCTGTACCGGTCGCTTTCTTGCGCCTGCTCCGTTTTTTCCATGCCTCACCTCTTACTGTCCCGTCTCGCGCTTGAGCGATGCCGTCGCGATGGTGTGGTCGGCAAGCGCGCGATAGTAATCCGCTTCGGATTTCAGAAGCGCCGTCTGTGCGTCCAGCAGATGTTCCATAATTCCGCGTCCGTACTTTAGCTTCTCCTGCTCAATCCGCAATGCTTCCCGCGCTTCCGCAATCGATGACTGCGTGGCTTGTATGCGCGCTTCGGCATCCTGCACCTGCAGGGTCGCCGTGCGTGCCCGCTGCATCGCATCCAACCGCGCCTGATCGGCCTTCGAGCGATCCTCAAGTTCCAGACTCTTGGCCTCCTGCACACGATGATTCAGGGGACGATCAAAGATCGGATAGCTGAAAGAAAACCCAGCAATCGCGCCGCCCCGGTACACGGAGAAGGGGTCCGTGCTTTGCTTGAAAAAGTCCGCCGAAAACGAAATTGTTGGTCGAAGTTGTGACTTCGCCTGGTCCACGGATTTCTGCGCAACTTTCGTCTGCGCCTCCGCAAGCTGGTACTGCGTGTTTCCTGTGGAGGCGGCAAGAGCAGCCTGGTCAGGGGAAATCGTAACTACCGGATGCGGCAGCGAAGTTTGAGCGATAATTGGGGTATCAACAGGCCGCCCTATCAAGGCATTCAACTGGCCGACGAGAATCTGCCGCTCATTCTCGAGATCAATGTCCTCTGCCTGCACGTCCGCCAGCCGTGTATCGATCTTCAGCAAATCGACTCGCGCAATCTTTCCAACACTCAGCATTTGCCTTGCGATGCGTTGACTCTCCGTAAGAGCGTCCACAGATTCCTGTGCTGCCTGGACATCCCGTTCAACTTCGACCAGTCGTGCATAAGTGGCGGAGACCTCATACTCCAGATTGCTTTCGACCTCGTGCACGTTGGTTTGGGCCAGGTCGCGTTCGGCTTCGGCAACGTGCGTCTCTGCGCCAATCCGGCCGCCGGTATAGATCGGCACCGTCGCGGTAGCAAGCCCTGTCAAATGCCCATTACCGAACGGTTGATTGGGTATGTCCGCCAGCGGAGTCAGAGGAAATCCCAGGGCGCTCTCCGTCGGCTGATTACTTCCACGCAGCGCAGCGTCCACGTCCGCACGCGGTAATTGCTCAGCCTTGGCTGCGGCAATAGCTGCTTGTTTGGTCAGCACGCTTTGTTTTGTCGCGGCAAGCAGAGGACTGTGTTGCTTCGCATAGGCGATGGCCGCATCCAGCGTGAGCGGAGATGGCGCGGCTTGGCCCTGCGCAGCGCCGCTCAGAGCGAATGAAGCAAATGCAAGCAGGCTAATAGCTTTGTAAGGCCACCGCACGCGGACCTCCTTATGCCGGAATTAAATGTCTTCGAGTTGTGACGATGAGCAAACCAGGCTGAAGGTCATCTGCCCTGCTCTTCCATCTGCCCGCACACAGGGGTAGCAGGCGGCCCACTGGCCAGCATTGATCGTTCATGGAAAGTCCTCTCCGTCGAGATTTTCAAGGATTGGACAATCCGCCGCAGGGCCGCATCCCCGACAGCTTTTTATCAGCCGCGACAGGCTTTTCTGAATGGCCTCCAAATGTCGGATCTTTTGTTCGACGTCGGCAAGTTTTGCCTGCGCCCGCACCCGTATATCAGCCGATGTTGTATGCGCGTCGAGTCGCAAATAAAGCAGATCTTTGATTTCACTCAGAGAGAAACCCAGTTCCTGCGCACGCTTGATAAACCGAAGTCGGCGCACTGTGTCCTTCTGATAAATGCGATAGCCGGCCTCGGTGCGAGAAATGGGTGCCAGAAGCCCTTGACGTTCGTAATAACGAATCGTTTGGAGATTGACACCGCCTTGCTTCGCCACTTGACTGATGGTCAGCTTGTTCATACATCGAGGCTAAACCCTGTACTAAGGTATAGAGTCAAGGGGTTTTCACAAATCCCCGATATTTTCCGAGCATAATTTCGGGAAATCCAGATTCTGCTGACGTTGTTTGCAAAATTCGAGTTACAAACGTGCATTACAACTCCATCCCTTGTCCGACAAGCGCAGTTTGACTGTTGATTTCGACTGCGGAGGTTTTGCTGACCTCGGTTCCAAGCTGCTGGGCCAGCCGGTTCAGGTCATTCGTAAAGATCATCGCCTCGTGACTGGCACGGGAGACGGCGACATATCCGAAGCGGGAGCTGAGCAGATCGGGATGCACGCCGGTGTCGGCGTGGATAAGAACGCGCTCGGCGGTAAGCCCCTGGGAACTGTGGCTGGTGACGGCGTAGCCGTGATCGAAATGGCGATGCTCGGCGGCACTGAACTCGATTTGGCGGTTGTCGTCGAGCCGTGCGGTAATCCTGCCATCAAGCGTGATCGACTCGATGAATCCAAGGTCGCGATTGGCAACGCCGAGGGACTTGTCTGGCGCGGTGAACTGGATGCGGTCGCCGACGGCGAATTCATGCGCCACTTCCCGATAGACGCTTACGCCAGTCAGACGGCGTGGATCGTAGGTGGTCAGCTCTCCGGATTGCTTTTCGACTGTAAGCAGATTTGCGGATGGATTGACGGCGACGATGGTGCTGTAAGACCCGGCTTCGATTCCCACGGCGGTGCTGCCGCGGGCATAACGCGCGACATCGCCGATTTCGTAATGATTCGCCCAGGCGCGATCGGCGCCGGTCATGTCCTGCCGCTGCACAAGGACGTGGAAGGAATGGTCGTTATGGCCCAGCTTGCCATTGGTTCGCAGTTCCTCGTGCACGGCAAGGTTCAGTTCGCGCCGGGAAGCATTGTCGGGTGAGACGATGAGCGTGTTCTCTGGCGAAGCGGCATACATGCGTGCAACGGTGCGGATGCGTTCCTGCCGGTCGGGAATCTCCTGCACGCGGCCCTGCGCGCGGAGTTCGATCAGCGCTTTGGCGCTTCTGCCGCGCGCCAGCAGCTCGACAGCGGATTTGATGGCCGGGTCTTTTTGGCGGACGATCTGATCGAGCTTCGCCGTGCGCATCCCTGCCTGCTGCAACTGCTCGAACGGCCGTCCTGCTTCCACTCCCTGATGTTGGCGTGTGTCGCCAATCAGCAGTACCCGGTCATTCGGGCCAAGCCGGGCAAGGAAATCGCGCATCTGGCGGGTGCTTGCCAGGCTCGATTCATCCACGAAATAAAAGTTTTTCTGAGCCGTGCTGTCATTTGTCTGTGCGGAGCGGGCAAGAAAGCTTTGGAGGGTATTCGCATCTACTCCCGACTCGCGGAGTTGTTTTGCTGCGCGGGATGTGGGAGCGAAGCCTTCGACCGAATAGCCCTGTGCTTCGATGGCCTGGCGGATGACGGAGAGCGTCGTGGTTTTGCCCGCTCCTGCGACGCCCTGGATGCCCTGAACGCGATCGGGCGAATTGAGCACATCCTCGATCACCCTGCGTTGCGCTTGGTTCAGATGCGAATGCTGTGCTGCAAACGTGACCGCCTGCTGTTGTGACAACACGGGCGCAAGCTCGTCTTTACCTGCGCGCATGCGGCTTACAATTTCCTGTTCCTCGCGTATTGTTCTGGCAGTGGTGAACTGCCGTGCAGGTATGTTGCGCGCACGCTCGACCGTCTGGAATTCCCCGACCGTCATGCGGCTTTCGAGATGCGCACGAACCTGCGAATAGGTGATCTCTCCCATGCCGCGGCGCAGCGCATCGCGAACGAGCAGGCGTTCATCCACCACTGCCTCGCGCTCGAAGTTCCTGTCGCGGGCGAAGGTCAGCGATTCCCGAACTCTCTCCTGAGATCGGTTAGCTGAGACGCTCTGTTCCTGTTGCCGCCCTCGTTCCTGTGCCACACGAACAACCGCCTCCGCCTGATGGCCGAACTCCGCCGCCAGTTTCCGATGCGCGGCCATGACTTCGGCAGTCGAATGCACTGCTTTGCGGTCGCGCGTCGAGTGGGCGGCGATCTCTGCGGCCTCTTTGCCGTTCTTGCCCGTGCGTTCGAGATATTCCCGTATCTGCTGGCTGCGCGGGCTGGAGGCGTCGAGATACTCCTGACTGTAACCTTTGATCTCCGGCGCACCGCTACGGCCAGCGGCGATCTCATAGCCAAGCTGACGTAGGCGGTAGGTCAACTCGGATTGGTAGATGGCCGTAGCGAATTGCTGCGAGGCAAACAGACTCTGCGGCTGGATGGCGCGAGTTTCGCCGTTGTCGCGTTCGGTGATGTTGAAGAGGACGGCGTGGGTATGGAGTTGCGGAGCCACGTAGCCATCGACCGGACGCGCGGTGTCGTGCTCGAACTTTGCGGCAATGAATTTGCCGGTCGTCTCCGGCGGATGATTGCCGCCGATGCGCGCCTGCGTATAGCGTTCGAGTTCATGAAGCGCGGCGGTGACGGCTTCGCGGTGCGCTTCGCGTACCCGATAGTCGCCGCCGACCAAGGCTGTGAGCGACACAGATTTGGGCGCAGAAAAGGTCGCATCCCACCCGGCCCGATGCTCCATCGTCCGGATGGATTTTCCATCGGCATCCTTATATTGGTAGGAAGCCCGCTGGCGGACAAGCTGCTCGCCGGACTGCGGCTGCTGGCCCTGGCTCAGCCGGGCAAAGTCCTGCTCGGAAACCGGGCCGCGCAGGCCCAATTGTTCTGCCAATCTGCCTTGCCACTCACCGCGCATCTCGCCGCGCTGGGACCAGTAATTCTGCTCCCGCGAGGTGAATTCCTTCTTGTGATAGCTCTGGGCCTGACTGGCGGAAAGCGGCTTGGAGATAGTCAGCATGGCAGTCTACTCCATCCGCACTGCATGAGCGCCGTCCGATTCGCCCTCTACTACAGGATCACTTCGGTCATTTTCCAACTCGTCATGCAGCAATGCGGGCGGTGCAATCAGGTCATCCATGTCGCGCTCGACGAACCCTGGATGCTTTTCCTTGAGATCGACAAATGGAAACGAGAAACGGGCGACATGGTTGCCGTACTTCAGGAAGCCGCGCAGATCGTCCAACCCGGAAATCTCCGAAGGCAGAACCAGCGGCTCCGTCTGGCGGTCGAGCGCGAAGTTACGGCCTGCGCGGGAGCCGTCAAAGTGCGTCTCGCGCAGCCGTTCGATTTCGATTTCTCCAATAGCCTCGCTTACCCATTTGGCGGCGCGCGGTTCGCTGGTGCGCAGAAATATCTTGGTGGCCGGCTGCGAGAGCATGGCTTCGGCATCGTTGCCGTAGTGGGCTTCCATCTGACTGCGGCCCTGAAAGCCGAGAACAACCGGGTTCTGCGATTTGCGGTTTTCGGTGATGGCGGTGTGCAACTGCGGTAGCCTTTGCAGACTGGCCAGTTCGTCGATGACGAACCAGACCGCCTTCTGGCCGGGATCGGGTTCGTTCAGCAAGCGTAATACCAGTAAATCAATCCACAGACTGATGAGCGGGCGCAGGGCCTCGCGTAGGGTGGGGCGCGAGGTGATGAAAACCCAGCCGCGGCGCGTTTCTGCCCACTTGGTCGCCGTCCATGTTCCGGTTGTTTCGTCCTTTTTGGGAAGCAGCCGAAAGCTGTCAGCGGTCATATTGAGAGAGCCGAGAACGCCTTCGCGCTGGTGCGGCGCTCGCGGGTCGATCAGTGCCCAATACTCGGTCTTGCGCACACGCTGGTCGATCTCCGCCGGATTCGACATCCAGTGAACCAGCTCCGCTGGCGTGGGCAGATAGGTCAGCAAATGAGCAAAGATTTTCTGCGGCGCTTCAACAAAGAAGCGGTTGGTGACCCCTTCCGGTTGGTACATGGAAACGGCGAGGGCCTTGGCTTCGGCGCGACGGCGCAGCTCCAGCGACGGACTCCAGAACGGCATCCGTGCGTCGAGTGGGTTGAGCACAATGTCACCGCGATGCGGGTCGTAAAACTGCTTCACGAATTCGCAGGCCGGGTCGTAGATGATAGCGCTCTCGCGGCGCGCCTCCACCTGCAAGAGCATCTGGCGGATGATGCTGGTCTTGCCTGATCCAGTATCCCCGACAATCAGGAAATGCTTGTTCTCGGCGTCGCGCGGGATGCGCAGCGGTTGCTTGCTGCGATCCGTAGTGATGCCGATCCCGTCGCCGGCGATTTCCTTATTAAAACCCTTCGGGCTGACGAGCATGGGGCCTTTCAGCCGTCGTCCATAACGCAGGTCTTTGAGCCGACGAATGTCCTTCGGAATCGAGAGTGGAAGTTGGATCAGAAAGACCGCAAGACCAAAGACAAACTGCCAGAAGAAGAGCCGCCAGATTGGAAGATCGCCGTAAATCCAGTGACTGATCCAGGCGTGCAGGGTCTTGTTCGAGTAACGACGCGGAGCCTCGCGAAAGAGCACCCGGTAGCCATCTTTGCGGGCCTGATCCGACAGCGCGAAGAACAAGGGCTTGCCAACAGCTTGCGGCGTCTTTCCGCGTTGTACATCCGCATTCAGCGCCGGGCGTACCTGCGATTTTCCACCTTGAACCAGAACCAATTGATAGGCCCCCCAGGGATGTAACGTGCCCAGAGTTTCCGTTCGCAAAGAGTACGGCAGGTAGTACCGTTCGAGCGGCGAGAGGCCGTAAGCAACGCGCAGCCAGACGAGGAATCCGGTGAAAACGACCGCGAGAAACAATGCTCCCAGCGTGTAGAGATACCCGCGCGGCGGCCAGATCAGCGACTCTTTGCGGCCCCAGTGTTCTACACTCGTCATCGTCAATTCTCCTTCCCCTGCGCGCGCCGGTTCAACAGTTCCAGTGCCTGCGCGGCTTTGCCTTTTTGCACCTGGCGGAAGCGTGCTGCAATCTCATCATGGGCCAGCTTTTCGCCGCACAGAAGCGGTTCCAGTGTGCTCATCAGCAGCATCTGAAGCCCTACGAGTTCGGTGAATATATGGCGTTCCATCTCTTCCCTGTTTCGATGGATGGTCGCGCGGAGAAGAATCTCCCGCGCCCATTCGCTGGGCGCCTTGCCGTCCTCCTCCGCAGCGGCGACGATCTTCCTTTCCTCATCGGGTGTCAGCTTGGTCCCGATGCTGCGGGTGCGCGCCACACGTCCTCTCAATCGCTGCTGAAGATGAGAGCTGGTTATGTTGCCGCTTTGCATGTATCCTCCGTGCGCTTCGCATGAACTTTTCTCGATAGACCCGGTTCCTTGTAAGGAACGTGATCTGACGGAACAGCAATCATTCCAACAAGTTCGCAGCGAGGAACCGAAGTTCCTCGGCAGTACCCTTTCAGGGGTGGAGTGTCG
>JAJYGR010000245.1 GCA_021790655.1 Acidobacteriota bacterium
AGCGCGCGCAGTTGAGAAATGACGAAACCGCATGTAGAAAAAGGGGTGTCGGATGACTCCTGACATGATTCGTGAAACGCATTTTGAAACACACATCGAGCAGAAGGCAAAGCCAGCGCCGAATCCGCTTGGAGCGAACCGGGGGACTCCGCTGAACCTCGACTGGGTCGATGAGGTCCGCGCGAACACCAGCGCCATTGAGCGTCGCGCGCAAACGCTGGTTACGCGACGCACGGTGAAAAAAGAATGGCAGGCTGCGTGGTTGCTACGGGCGATTGCCTGCACAGACCTGACCACGCTTGCCGGGGACGATACTGCGGAGCGTGTACGTCGACTGTGCGCCAAGGCCCGGCAACCGCTAAAACCCATCCTGGTTGAACAATTGAAGATTCAAGACCTCGGCCTGACCGTTGGCGCTGTATGCGTGTATCACGCGTTTGTGGAGACGGCGGTGCGCGCGCTGGAAGGCACGAAGATTCCGGTCGCTGCTGTCTCCACAGGCTTTCCAGCAGGCTTGTCGCCGCTGGCCGAGCGAGTTGCGGAGATCCATCGGTCCGTGGAAGCGGGTGCGCGGGAGATCGACGTGGTAATTACCCGCGCGCATGTGCTGGGTGGCGAATGGCAGGCGCTCTATGACGAAATCGCCACATTCAAGGACGCATCGGGGTCGGCGCATATGAAAGTGATCCTTGGAACGGGCGACCTGATGACGTTGCGGAATGTGGGCCGCGCCAGCATGGTGGCGATGATGGCTGGCGCGGACTTCATCAAGACTTCGACCGGCAAAGAGGCGGTGAATGCGACGCTGCCCGTCGGATTGGTGATGACGCGCGCAATTCGCGCCTACATGCAGCAGACGGGCATGGCCGTTGGCTTTAAGGCAGCGGGCGGTGTGCGTACAGCGAAACAGGCGATGGAGTGGCTCTTTCTGATGAAGGACGAGTTGGGCCGTCCATGGCTGGAGCCATCGCTGTTTCGTTTTGGGGCCAGCGGAATGCTGACCGACATCGAGCGCCAGTTGGAGCATTACGCCACGGGACGCTACTCCGCCAACTATCGTCATCCACTTGCGTGAGTTCTGGAGCAGACAAAATGAGCATCGCTGAAAAATACGAAACGATGGAATACGGGCCAGCACTGGAAGACGCAAAAGAGGCTTTGCTCTGGTTGGAGCAGCACGGTCGAAAGTTCGGACACTTCATCGGTGGCGCGTGGCAACAGCCCGCTGCCGAGGAATTTTTCGAGACGACCGATCCTTCCACCGGGGAAGTTCTCGCCACAGTCGCGCAGGGTGATGCAGCGGACATCGATGCCGCTGTACAGGCTGCTCGCTCGGCGGTGGTGCCGTGGCAATCCCTCACTCCCCACGCGCGGGCGGGCTATTTGTATGCCATGGCTCGGCAAGTGCAGAAGCATTCTCGCAGGCTGGCCGTTCTAGAGACGATGGACAACGGCAAATCCATTCGCGAAAGCCGAGATATTGACATTCCATTGGTTGCGAGGCATTTTTATCATCATGCTGGGTGGGCCCAGTTGCTGGAGCAGGAATTTCCCGGCCATTCTGCGTGCGGCGTGGTGGGACAGATCATCCCGTGGAATTTCCCACTCCTGATGCTGGCGTGGAAGATCGCGCCCGCATTGGCCGCGGGAAACACTGTTGTGTTGAAGCCCGCAGAATACACGCCGCTGACCGCGCTGGCGTTTGCGGAAATCTGTCACGCGATCGGGCTGCCTGCAGGAGTGGTCAACATTATCACCGGCGATGGGCGCACGGGAGAAGCGCTGGTGGCGCATCCCGATGTGGACAAGATCGCATTTACCGGTTCGACAGAAGTGGGCCGCGCGATCCGCAAAGCGACGGCGGCGACCGCAAAAAAACTTTCTCTGGAGCTTGGGGGAAAGTCTCCCTTTGTGATTTTCGACGATGCGGATTTGGACAGTGCTGTCGAAGGAGTGGTCGATGGTATCTGGTTCAATCAAGGCCAGGTGTGCTGCGCCGGATCGCGCCTGCTAGTGCAGGAGCGCGTCTACGAAACCGTACTCGCCAAGCTGCGCGCGCGCATGGAAACGCTGCGCGTAGGCGCTCCACTGGACAAGGCCGTGGACATTGGCGCGATTGTCGCTCCGGTACAACTGGAGCGGATGCGGCGCATGGTGGATCAGGGCGTGCAGGAGGGTGCGGTGTGCTGGCAATCGAGTACGCCACTCCCGGAGCGCGGCCTATATTTTCCGCCGACCCTGTTGACCAACGTTCATCCATCGTCGATGGTGGTGCAGGAGGAAATCTTCGGGCCGGTGCTGGTCACAATGAGCTTCCGCACATTGAGCGAAGCGGTCGAGCTTGCCAACAATACGACGTATGGACTGGCCGCCAGCGTGTGGAGCGAAAGTATCAACGTGGCTCTGGACGTGGCTTCGCGCCTGAAGGCGGGCGTGGTCTGGGTGAATGGCACCAATTTCTTCGATGCAGCGTGCGGATTTGGCGGCTATCGCGAAAGTGGCTTCGGGCGCGAAGGCGGACGCGAAGGAATGTACGAATATCTGGTGCCGACGTGGTTGCAAAATGCGCCAATGCTTTCTTCTGTAACTGTTGGAGTTGCAGAAATGTCGAGTGACGAAGAAACGGGAAGCGATTCAGAATCTTTTGCAGGCGCTGGTCTCGATCGAACGGTGAAGCAATATATCGGCGGCAAGCAGGCGCGGCCCGATTCCGGTTACAGCATTCCTATCTATGCGGCGGATGGCTCGCTGATCGGCGAAGCTCCGCTGGGAAATCGAAAAGATATTCGTAACGCTGTGGAGGCGGCCAGCAACGCTGCAAGCTGGGCAAAGACGACGGCGCACAATCGCGCGCAGGTCCTCTTCTACATGGCGGAAAACCTGTCGCATCGACGCAAGGAGATCGTGCAGGCGCTGGCCCGCGTGGTCGGCGAGGAACAAGCGGAGAAAGAGACGGCTATCGCGGTCGAGCGAATTTTCTCCTACGCGGCCTGGGCCGACAAGTTTGAAGGCGTGGTGCATATGCCGCCGATGCGCAATGTGACGCTGGCCATGCATGAGCCTGTCGGCATCGTTGGCGTGGTCTGCCCGCCGGAAGCGCCGCTGCTGACGTTGCTTTCGCTGGTGCTGCCCGCGATTGCCATGGGTAACACTGTTGTCGCCGTACCATCGGAGAAATATCCGCTGATCATCGGTGATCTTTACCAGCTCTTCGACACCAGTGATCTGCCGGGAGGCGTTGTCAATCTGGTTGCGGGCCGTTCCGCAGAACTGAGCAAAGTCCTAGCGGAACACGATAACGTGGATGCGTTGTGGTACTTCGGCGATGCGCCGGGATCGGCGCGGGTGAAGGCCGCTTCGATTGGAAACCTCAAGCAGACGTGGACCAACGAGGGACGCGCGATCGACTGGTTCGATCCGCATCAGGCGGAGGGCAGGATGTTTCTGCGTCACGCCACGCAGGTGAAAAACATCTGGGTGCCATATGGGGAATAGGTCAACCCGATTCGGCACGTTTAGAAATTGATCTCCAGCCACCGCACCAGCGCCGAGTGGGAAGGAGGATGCTTGACCTTTATCCATCCAGGGCGGTTGTCCGGTGGAGCATTTACAGAGATCTTCTCAATTTTGAATGGCCCTGGGCTGTAGCCGGCATTCACCATTACGTTGCGGATTTCCGTCGGCGACACCACCACGCCAGGAGCAAAATCCAGCGTCAGTCGAGACTCCTTCAGGTCGAGCTTGGCGCGGGCCACGCCCTGCAATTGATACACACGCACCATAATGTTGAAAAAGCCACGGGGCGAGAAAACACCATTCAGTTGTACAGTGACCCGAGGGAAGACCTGACTGTTCGTTGTCGTCGATGCGGCAGTTGTCACAGTTGTGGTGGCGTGAGTATTGGGCGCGGGGACTGTCTGTGCAACGGCAGGGAAGGGTCGCAACATCGCGCTACAAGCTAAGAGTCCCGTCCAAAGGACCTTCCGGGAAGCCTGCTGTTTTCCACGAAATGTATTCATCGTTTCCTCCGGAACCCCTTCCATGAAGGCGCTGACAAATAATATTCGAAGAAAGAGATAAAACCTTTGTCTTCGGGAATCCCGCCGGCGCCGTTCAGTTGCTGCGCAATGGGAAGGAGGACCCCCAGTGCCAGCTCCCAGTGGAGCGTTGGCAGTTGCAAGGTGGCGGCGCCATTCCAGGTCAACCCGCCGGAGTTGGGGTTCATGGTACCGTCGATCTTTCCACGCCTGTTT
This sequence comes from Acidobacteriota bacterium, assembly GCA_021790655.1. Lineage (GTDB taxonomy): Bacteria > Acidobacteriota > Terriglobia > Terriglobales > Acidobacteriaceae > JAKAAZ01. The sequence goes on from JAJYGR010000245.1 coordinate 4,254, forward strand.
TCAATCAGGTTGGTTTCGAGCGCGATCCACAGCTCTTTCGGAAGGCCTTCATTTGGCAGATGAACAGGGAGAAGCCGCATCTCGAATTCGCCATCGGTACGAATGACGTCTCCTGGGCTGATCCCATGCGCCGCGGATGGGTTCCAACGGTAGGTGGCATCCCACGCGCCTCCATAACGACTGCCGTTATAGCCTGCTGCAACTCCCAGGTATGGGTCGAATGTGCCTGATCCCGTCTGCAAGGGAGCGGCAAGGAGCCCATTGGAATTTGAGAGTGTGTTGCTGCCGGTCGGTAGATAGGCCCCTGCCAATGGGGCGAGCCGCAACGTCGTTTTAGGGCGATCCCTTTTGTATAGAGTGTAGCGGGCGAACAGTAGAGTGTCGCGCGGTCCGCTGGACGTGTACGTTTCTCCGTTTTGATCCAGGGAAGTGAATCCCTGCTGGAAGGTAGCGAACAGCGCAAGTGTGGATGTCGCTCCTAGCGCGACGCTGACAGGAAACTGGGCGTACTCAAGCTCAGATGCGGTCAAGGCCGTGTCTGCATCTACCCGTGCCAGAATCTGATCCAGAGCGACTGGGAGCGCGGTCACAAACGTTGCCGGGGAAGCCCAAGCAATCGTCGATCCGGACATTACCGTGCAAGTGAACAGCAGTATGGGTAGCAGCTTCTTCAGCAAGCCCAATCTCTCCTACATCGATAATTTTATGTAAGCAGCGACGCTTACCGAGCATTCTTACTTAATGACTTAGCGTGCCGATGACTTGCAACAGGGCAGCACTGCCGGAATGGATTTCGATCGTATATCTGTTGGACTTGAATTCAATCGTTCCGTTTAGCGATTCGTTTCCAGTCAGGCTTATATATGTCTCAGGAAATCCATATAACCCACATGCTGTAGACGAAAAGATCGCGACAGATTGCAATGTAGGAGTGCCAG
>JAJYGR010000138.1 GCA_021790655.1 Acidobacteriota bacterium
ATGAAGGTTCGATTTAGAAACTATGTAAGTTTGGAGGTTGCTATGAACGGGTTGCTGAAGGTATTGGGTACTCTTGCCAGACCCCTTGGAATTTCAAGTCCAGAAGACCTCAGATCTCGTCCCGGATCGAGAAAAGAAAACAAGTCTCAACCGCAAATCGTCCACAGGCTCGCGCTGGACAAACGAACGCCGACCAATCCGAACGTTCCCCAATAAAGCTCCCTCGCCGACTCAACATTGTCGGCATCGATTCCGCTCAAAAGGATGATTGCAACGGATGAATCAAATCAAGCACGAGGGCTTGTTTTCTGTGGTGCAACCCGACGATTCTGGAATGTCTCTCCCATTCATCTATGAAGAGGCCGGGGTTGTGACGTTGTACTTTCGGATGGGGTCGATTCAAAGCCAGATGCGAGAGGATCGACCAGACCATCTGGTATTGTCGTACACCCGTACCATGATGGCTTTTCTTCTGTTCAACCGATATCCCGAAACCCTCGTCATGATAGGGCTTGGCGGTGGGTCGATGGCAAAATGGTGCTATCGCCACTTGCCATGTTCCGACATTACTGTAGCCGAGATCAATCCGCACGTCATCAGCCTACGCGATTATTTCCATATTCCACAGGACGATACGAGGTTTCGCGTTCTCTGTGAAGATGGCGCGGCGTATGTTGCGAGAGCCTCAGGCCAGATTGATGTTCTGATCGTGGATGGTTTCGATGCGGATGGCCAGCCGCCAGAGTTGTGCAGCGAGGAGTTTTACAACGCTTGCTATGATGCCTTGACTTCTTCAGGATTGATGGTCGTCAACCTTTGCGGCTGGGGAGATCGAATCAATATTGCTCGAATCGAGAAAATATTTGGTGATCGGGTTCTGGTCGTAACACCGGACGATGGCAGCAATCGAGTTGTCTTTGCATGTAAGGGACAGCCGTTATGGCACGGAGAACATCCTGGGTCTTTTCTGATGAAGCTGAAAGAATTTGATTATCAACAGAGGTTTTCCGGTGCTTCGGCGCACGGCTCTCGTTGCGGGAGCGATCGATTATGGGACGAGCGATCGATGGAATAGGACGCGCTGGCAATTTTCCTTTTACAGTTTCTTCGCTTTCTAGGTGTTGGTAGCCTGTTGGTGAGCGAGACGGGATTGCACTTTGGGAAGCATCTGTTGATAGCGTTCGGACTTCTCTGGACGCAACGAATCCTCCATCGCCTTTCGGTAGCCGCCAATGTAGATCGAATAGATGACGGCGAGTGCGCAGCCCACTCCGAATCCAAAGCCCATAAAAAATCCGGCGGCGATGCTGATGGAGAGGGGGTTCATTTCAAGCTTCGATGCCCGTGGAACGAATCATTTGCAGAATGCCTCCGAGGATGGATGCCGGACTGGGCGGGCAGCCCAGCACGGTATCGTTCACAGGGATAATGTTGGCGACACCGCCCCGGCTGGCGTAACTTGTGCCGAATACTCCGCCGCAAGCTCCGCAGTCGCCTATGGCCAGAACCCATTTCGGATCGGGCATTGCATCATACGTGCGCTTGAGCGCTTCTTCCATGTTGACCGATACTGGGCCGGTTACCAGCAATAAATCCGCGTGGCGTGGACTGGCAACAAATTTAATGCCGGCACCTTCCAGGTTGTAATACGGATTGTTGAGCGCCTGTATTTCCAGCTCGCAGCCATTGCAGGAACCGGCATCGACATGACGAATACAGAGAGCGCGCCCGAAAATTTCCAGCAGATCCTTTTGCAAGATTTCGAGAGTGGGCGCAGTTTGGGCAGGAACCGATAGAGGCTCGGTCAGTAAGCCGGTGTGCAGCATGCGTGAAAGTGTGTTCCACATGGTTAGCTCATCCGTCCTGTCCGCTATAGGACAAGTTGAAAGATTTGTTGATGAGGGGAAAATCCGGAACGATGTTGCCGAGAATTGCATACTCGATCAACGGCCAGTTTTGCCAGGATGGATCGTGCACATGACAGCGCCGGATGCCACCGTTCGGGCCGGTTTCGAGAGCTATCATTACTGGGCCACGCCAGCCCTCAATGAGGCCAATCCCAAGAAGGTCTGGTGCTGCCACGGGAACTGAGGTGTGGATTGACTCTATAGGTGGCCCAGAAAGAAGCGCGCGGCAGAGTCGAAGGGATTCAAGAATTTCATCGAAACGTACTTGGACACGCGCGGCCACGTCCCCACCGGTTTGCACGATCAGCTTTGGAACAAGTGAGTCATAGGGGGGACACGGATGGTCCACGCGCAGGTCGCAGGCAATGCCGCAGGCGCGCCCGACCAAGCCAATCGCGCCTAGCTTTTCGGCTGTAGGTTGCTCTAACCGTCCAGCCTCGCGGAAGCGGTCTTGTAGCCCTGCGTGCTCATCGTAGATGGAGCGCATCTGGTTTACAGATGGCTCCAAGGCATCGTACAGATCGAGCAGCCGACAACGCGCATCCGCAGGTAGATCGAATGCGACCCCGCCGGGAACCACATAATCCATCAGGTAACGCGCGCCGAAGGCAACGGTGTTTGCACGCAGCAGGTCTTCTTTAAGTCGTGAGAATTGTGTAAGTCCGAAGGCGAATCCCGCATCGTTGCCCAACGCGCCGAGATCGCCCAGATGGTTCGCCAGACGCTCCTGTTCGAGCGCCAAAGCCCGCAGAATGATCGCGCGCGCAGGACAGACTGTCTCCGTAATGGACTCCAGAGCGACGCAGTATGCCCACGAGAACGCAACTGCGGAATCCCCGGAGACGCGTGCAGCCAATCGATGACCGTTTTGCTGCGAAGTATTTTCAAAGAGTTTCGCAACCCCTTTGTGCGTGTAGCCGAGACGTTCTTCGAGCCGCAAGACTTTTTCGCCCACTACGGAGAAGCGAAAATGCCCCGGTTCGATGGTGCCTGCATGGACGGGGCCGACGGCGATTTCGTGTACGCCATCGCCTTCCACCTCGACAAATGGATATGGGGCAGAGGCGGCCGGATATTGCTTGCTGCCAGAGACATCCCGTCGCAGAGGAAAAAGTGTTTCCAGCCAGCCGCCGTGACGCAGCCAGCCGCGCGTGTCCGCTTCGTCCGTTGAGATGCCCAGTAAATCAGCGACAGCGCGTTGCATACGCAACGCTGCTGGGTAAAAGCCTGCAATACTCGGAAACGAAGGTGAAGGAGAATCTTCCATGAAGTGCTCCACCACCATTACGGTGTCGGGCAGGAGATACGCAGCATAGATGCGAAAGCCGCCGTCGCGGTCCCGATCATCCGCACCCCAAAGAGTGAGAAAGCGCGCCTTTGATTCGCGCAAAGATTCTGTTGTTTGGAGCCACTGTTGGCGATCCACGCGCAAACGGTGACTCGGCATATTCGCAGGCAACCTGGCGGCTTGAAAGTCCATGAAGTCCGTCGCCATCTTTACCCTCCTATCAGCCGCGCTGCGGCCCGATACCACTCTGCCAAAGCAAACGGCATGTAGACGCCCAGCATCAGCACGATTGCAAGATGAATGAAGACCGGCACCAGCGCCGGGGAATGCGGTAAGGGCGGCGCATCGCTTTCCCCAAAGACCATCGGCTGGACTTTGCGGAAGATGGCGGCGAAGGCGACGCCGAGTGCGACGAGAAGAAATGGTGTCGTCCAGGGATGCTCCCGCATGGCGGTGGTAAGGATCAGAAATTCGCTGGCAAAGACACCAAATGGCGGCATCCCAAGAATGGCGAGCGATCCCAGCATCAGCCCCCATCCAATGGTTGGGCTGATGCCCACCAGACCGCGAATCCCGTCCATCTGCTGTGTATGGGCGGTTTGCGAGGCGTGTCCGGCGGTAAAGAAGATGGACGATTTGGTGAGCGAGTGGACGGTCATGTGTAGCAAGGCAGCAAAGTTGGCAATCGGCCCGCCAATTCCAAACGCAAATGTGATGATGCCCATGTGTTCGATGGAGGAGTAGCCGAACAGGCGCTTGATGTCGCGCTGTCTCCATAGAAAGAACGCGCCAAGCACCGCGGAAAGCAAACCGAAGGTCATCAGCATCCGGCCCGGAAGATATGAGCCGATCGACCCTTCGACCAGAACCTTGCAGCGGATGACCGCATAGAGTGCGACATTTAACAACAAGCCGGAGAGTACAGCGGACACGGGGGTTGGGCCTTCGGCGTGGGCATCAGGCAGCCAGTTGTGGAGTGGGGCCAGGCCGACTTTCGTCCCATAGCCAACCAATAAAAAAACAAAGGCCAGTCCCAGCACACGGGGTTCGAGCTGCCCCTTCACCGCATTGAGATGCGTCCACAACAAAGCCGTCATGCCTTGGCGGCCCAGGACATGCTCTGCCGCAAAGTACAACAGGATAGTGCCAAACAGCGCCTGCGCAATGCCGACGCCGCAGAGGATGAAATACTTCCACGCTGCTTCCAGGCTGGCGCGTGTGCGATACAGCGAAACCAGAAGTACCGTCGATAGGGTTGCCGCTTCCATCGCAACCCAGAGCAGGCCCATATTGTTAGTCAACAGCGCTAAAAACATTGCCGCCATAAACAGTTGATACATGCTGTGATAGAGGCGCAGCCGTTGTTGGCTGAGACGACCTCGTTGCTCTTCGATGCGCATGTAGGGCCGCGAGAAGAGCGCGGTTGTGAACCCCACGAAAGCCGTCAGCGCGACCAGGAAGACGTTGAAGGAATCGACAAAGAACTGCTCATGCAAGGCCAGCAGCGACCCGTGCCGGAGGACACGCAGAACAAGAAATGCGACCGCAATCAATGTTGCAAAACTCATGCAGGCATTCAGTTCGGCGGCGTAGCTACGCGCTCCAAACAGAGCTAGAAGGAGTGCTCCCAGCAGCGGCAAGCCCAAAACGATCGATAGACCCAATTCATTCCTCCTTCAATGATTCCAGATGGCTGAGATCGAGGCTGTCGAACTGCTCCCGAATCTGAAAGAAAAATATCCCAAGAATGAAAAATCCCACCAAAAGGTCGAGTGCGATGCCCAGCTCGATAACCATTGGCATGCCGTAGGTCGCACTGGTGGCGGCAAAGAACAGGCCATTCTCCATCGCTAGAAATCCAATGACCTGCGTGATCGCTTTGCGCCGCGTAATCATCATCAGAAATGCAAGAAAGATAACGGCGAGCGCGATACCGATGGTATTGCGCGTGATCGTTGTAGCCA
>JAJYGR010000030.1 GCA_021790655.1 Acidobacteriota bacterium
AAAAAGCTATCTAACGAACATCGGTGCCCCAGGTTCGCGCAGCTAACCCGGGTGTTGCATGTCGCGCCAATATTGCTCGCGGCCCACAGTCTTCGTTGCGTACGAGCGAACTCCCTTGTCCGTCAGCCGTTCCACAGCAGCCTGAGCGTCCGCCGCCGTTGCGTACAAACCAAAAAGCGCCGAGCCAGACCCGGAAAGCGCCGCATACACCGCAGCGTTTCCTTCTTGAGAATTTTGCTTCAACGTTTCGAGGATGCCGCGCAGAGAGGGATACTGAGTGAAGACGACCTGTTCAAAGTCGTTCACGATCCCGGCGCGGACAAGCTCAAGAAGAAGTTTCTCGGCCCGGTCTTCCTCACATTTGGCTGGAAAGACACCGGTGGCGTTCGTAAGAGGTTTCTGAGGAGCGGCCAAAGCCGATGCCCACATACGACCCAACTGTTTTAGCCTATCGGAACCGGCGGCTGCGGTCAATTTGTTTTCATTGTTTTCCGCGGTTTTCGCCTGAAGCTGGTCCCAGTCGCGGAAGGCCAGCGGAGTCGAAACGCCCACGTCAGGAACAGCTAGCACGCAATGCGTCTCCGGCAAATCCGGCAGCGGAGCGACCTCCTCACCGCGACCCAGGCCCAGCACCGTGCCGCCAATGAGAAACAGAGCCACGTCGGAGCCAACTTCGGCGGCGATGGCCAGCCGTTCGGTAGCAGGGAGTGTGACGCCCAATTCCTTTTCGAGGCCAATCAACGCTGCCGCCGCATTGGCCGACCCTGCTCCCAGGCCGCCTTGCACAGGCAGCCTCTTTTCAATGTGGATACTCACCTGCTCCACAATCTTCAGCCGCGCCAGCGCCCGCTCGACGATCTTCCAGCAGGTATTACGCGCATCGCAGGGAACGCGCTTGTCGTTGCAGGTAATCGCGATATGGCTTGCCGTACCAGTTGAGAGCGGCTTCGCCGTCACATCCACAAAGTCATGGATGGCAAGCGTCTGATAGATCGTCGCCAGCGCATGGTAGCCATCCGCCCGCGCCGGGCCAATGGCGAGGCCAAGATTGATCTTCGCGTGCGAACGAATGCGCGTGGACATGACTGGGTTGATTGTAGATGGAATGTGCCAGCACATTAAGCTGCCGCAGGCGTGATTTACGAAGGCACGCCTGTAGTAAAATCAATCTGTGCGATACCGGCGTCATCCTCTGCGACGTGTCGCGATTGAAAAAATCATCGATCGAGAAATAAGTATCAAATGCTGCCAGGGGCCCGGGAAAATCCGCGAGGAGGCATGGCAAGACCCGGACGGGCACATCGTCCGTTACAACCTCGCATTTATTTGTCACTTCATTTACCAGAAGGACAATGGACGCGTCCTCGGCTATGACTCCGCGCATGGCCATCATCACCGGCACTTCATAGGCAGGACCGAAGAATTCGAGTTCGTAAACTACGGAGCGCTTACAGATAAATTTTTCCATGAGGTGGAGGAAATATGCCGAAACAACAAGGAGAACTAGCAATGCGGCTTACAATTCATACCGATGGGCTTGAGGGTTTTCGCAGGCGTTCACTCGAACTTGCCCGCAAAATGGATCGCGGCGAAAAGCTGCGGCCTGAAAAAAGCATCACATTTGAAAATCCGATCGAGATGGCGAAGGTCCTGACTCCGGAAAGAATACGTCTCTACCAGGTGGTCAAGAAAAGACAAACCTCAGTGACCGATTTAGCCAATGGACTCAAGCGCGACCGCGGTTCCGTAAGCCGCGATGTGCGCCTGTTGGAGTTGAAAGGGCTTCTGACCACCCATCAGGCCACGAACCCCGGCCATGGAAAGGTCAAAATGGTGACCGCTCCGGTAGAGAAGCTTACGCTGGTAGCAGAACTATAATGCGAAGCAGAGTCCATTGCCAGGCCAATGGCGAGGCCAAGATTGATCTTTGCTCGATCTTTTTTGAAGGTTTCAGCAACCCTGATTTCGCGTTGGGTCGATCTCTTAGAACCTGTTTAAAAACTACGTATGTCGTCGCAGGAGCAGATGCGCGAAGGCAATGAGGATCATGGTTTCTGAAGTGGCAGAGCGGCCGCTTCCGCGCCGCCGCTCCGCTGATCGAATTTCTGAATCGTCCGCTGACAACACAATCTGCTGTGAGGCTCAGATCTCCACTTTCCTTTCTCTAAAACACAAAGCTCGGGGCCCCTCCAGGAAAATTCCCGAAATGGGCCCCGACCTTCCTTCATCCTCTGTCTTTCTAGATGAGCAAGCGCTTACTCGGTGTCTCCTCCATCAAAATCTCCAACAGACAAAAGGTTTACCGTATTGGTGTTGTCATTGGTGAAATACACTTCAAGCTTGCCGGCTGGATCAACCGTAGCCGCCACCCCGAAGAGCGCTGATCCCACTCCACCCGCTTGGACCTTTGTCTTATCCAGCAGGCGAACGCCGACGACGTGGCCACCATCCGCGTCGTGAGCCGAGAGTGCAAGCTCGATCATCTTGTTATCGCCCTGATTGACGATTAAGAGATCTCCATTGAGCGGATTCAGGGCGATCCCTGCGGGCTGGTTGAGAGGGCGGCCATGATAGACCGTGTAGAAGTAGCCGTTGGTCGTCGTTGTGGAGTGAGGTACGGCCACAATGCGGTTGTTGACTGGGTCGGCGATGTACAGCGTGTCGTCCATTTTGGACCACGCCATACCCTGCGGTCCAACCACGTTGAGAATTGTATGACCCGCGTGCCCTAGCTGCGCAATCCTCGTAATGGTCGCTCCTGCAAAATTCGGCCCCTGAGGAGTAAGAATGAACTTCTGCAAACGGTAAACAGCACCCGTCAGCACATTGGTATCGAAGAACGCGGGGGGTACTGTGCCGCCGAGAGCTTGCCCATTGAACCCCTGGCCCCAGGAACCCTGAAGCTGCGGAGCCGTTATATTGCCATGGGCAAACGGGACGCCCATGTTATTGATGACTTGCACGTCTCCCTGAAGCCCGTTCTGCTCCAGACCATAGTTGGCAATCCATACATTGGTTGCATTCGCGTTCAGGACCATCGCAATCGGCGACGCTGCGCCGTTGAAGAAGGTTGCTGGCGACGGGTGTGCGGCAGAGGGCTGAATCAATTCAATGGTTGTGCCCAGCCCCATGACATTGTTCGCGTTGTTGATGTTGGAAACCAGCAGATCACCGGGCATCAGTTTACCGGTTGTTGCCGCATTCTTAGGAACGACAACGAGTCCGTAAGGATTCTGGTCCCCATTCGTCGGGTCGATCGTACTCGCGACCACACGAATGTTATGCAATCCCGCAATCGTCCGCCCAGCGGCACCCTGATCGCCGACTTTGTTCTGAAAGGCGTGGAGGGGCAGCGCAAGGGAGAGCAGGAACAAGCCTGTCAGTAACGAAAGAACATTCTGTGGTTTTGGGGTGGCTCCCGAGCGGAGTGGAGCGAGTGCAAGCCTCGTGGTAGTTTTCATACAGTGTGCCCTCCTGATTAATTACGCGGCGATTCAGCCGGTTGCCGGTTCTATTATTTAGAAGTGAGCGGGGGACTCGCAGGTTATTGGGCACCATTCGAGGAGACATGGTCTTATGCAGCTACTGAGATGCGAATAGAGTGGCGTTTGGTTGCATTCCTTTAGTCTCCGCCCGTGCCGCGAAGCTGGAACGCATTCTACCATGTTTAATTCTGCATTTGGTGTAGCTGATGCGGGTCGTGCGACCAGCCTATCGCGGGAGATGAGGGAGGATGCTTTCTACAGGCACGCCAGCCGGCATGTTATTTTTCAGCCGACATGGCATCCTAATGTATCAGCGAAGCGCAGGATGTGTGGTTAAGGGCCCATCAACTACCGAAATTCCGAATGAAATCCTCTCGGAATTGTCACTGCGCCCCTAGGTGAACTCCTTCTCGACTGTCACTCAATTGGAAACGTCCGTCCCAGCTTTCATCTTGCCGCGACACGTTCTCTTTTCAGGATCGAGGTTTTCATGTCCTTCCCATCGGGCCTCCGAAGGATCACATGCTCGCCTTCAACACAGGCCTGAACGGGATCACCCACGATCAGCCCTTTTGTATAGTCCTTTGCTCTTGCCGAAACGCGACCGCCTTTGAGCGTGTAGGCGATGTCGTTTATCTGTACGGTGAAGATTACATTTCTATGGGACGTACCTTTTTTCATCGTGTCCTGGGTGGTAGCGTTGGTCAGTTTACCGGTCTGAAAAACGTGCTGGCCCGCGAAAGCGAAAAGAGTACCCAGAAAAAGAACGAGCACAGATGTTGTCAACAGTTTGCGCATAGTGGAACTCCCATTACCGAGTTGACACCATGATAAACCCGCGAACTGTCCCATGTTCAAGCGCCGCGGCGACCTAATATAGGATCGTTCGCTTCCCTCAGCCAATCGTAAAATCGCCAGATGCGCCAAGCGCCGCTGATCGGCGTGGTGATGGGCAGCAAGAGCGATTATGAGACCCGGCAAACCTTCATAACTGTGGACAACACTACAATCTTTCTGGTAGAGAGTGGGAAGGCAATCTTGTCGCCAGGAGGACGCCATCAAATCACACATGGGGCTGGGTGATCTGCTGATTCAGGCAAAACTGCTCACCGCCGAGCAGGTGAAAAAGGCGCTTAAACTTCAAGCTGGCCAGGGTGGACGCCTGGGCGACTCTCTGGTGGCCAGTGGTTTCATCGCCCAGGATGTGTTGGACGCCTTTCGTCATCGCATCCCAACCGAGCCTGCGGACATTGCAGCTACCAAAATCAACGAAACCGATCTTCTGAACCTGTTGATGAAGCTGATCTACGCGGGCCACTTGAAATCCATTCGCGAGTTTGTCGATGCGATCAAACTCCCCTATCAAATCGTGCACGACCTGGTACAAATGGCCGTCGACCGTCAACTGCTGCGGACCCTCGGAACGGACGATTCGGGAAGCATGCTTGACATGGGCTACGCGTTCACCGACCAGGGCCGCAGCTATTCGATCGATGCTCTCGAACAATCGCGGTATGTCGGGCCTGCTCCCGTCACCATCGAGGAATTCGTCAACCAGGTAAATCTACAGAAAATTACCACTGAACTCGTCACCTTCGATCGCATCCGGAAGGCCTTCGGCGACCTGATCTT
>JAJYGR010000306.1 GCA_021790655.1 Acidobacteriota bacterium
GTTCCGCGCATCCGCATAGCGATAGAAATACCAGGAGGAATCGACGAAGGTGTCCATGGTGTCCGTCTCGCGGCGTGCAATTCCGCCACATTTCGGACATGCGACGCGAGCAAACTCCGGCACGCGAGCCAGCGGCGAACCACCCTTCTGCGTGATGTCGATCTTCTCTGGTAAAAGTACCGGCAGTTGATCTTCCGGCACCGGGACCAGCCCATCCTTCTGGCAGTAAATCATTGGGATTGGAGTGCCCCAGTAACGCTGGCGGCTGATGCCCCAATCCTTCAAACGATAGGTGATGGAGGACCTTCCAAACCCATGCTCCCGTGCGTGGGCCGTCATCATCTGCTGCGCTTCCTGACATCCAAGCCCGCTGAAGTTGCCGGAATTGATCAGCAAGCTGTCTTCTCCGGTGTAGGGCAATATCGGTTCGGACTTTCCGGCATGGCCGTGGTTCGCTTCTCGCGGCAGTACGACAATCCTCAATTCCAAATGATATTTTTGGGCGAATTCGTAGTCGCGTTCATCGTGCGCGGGCACGGACATTACTGCGCCTGTGCCGTAATCCATCAGCACGTAGTTGGCCACCCAGATCGGCACAGGTTCCTGGGTAAAAGGATTGGTGGCAAAACGCCCGGTAGCGACGCCGTGTTTTTCCAGCGCGCCCACTTCCCCTTTTTCGCGCGCGTTTTTTTGCTCGTCCAATAACTCGCGGACTTTTTTCTCCAACTCGATATCGTCCGTAGCAATTTTTTTTACCAGAGGATGCTCTGGCGCGAGTTGCAGCGAAGTCGCACCGTAGATGGTATCGATGCGCGTCGTGAAGACGGTAATGTTCGCGGGCACATCTGACTGCTCCAACATCGTCGTCGTCAGATCCAGCTTGACGGGGTAGCCATCGTCTCTGCCGACTGGCTTTTCTTTTTCCTCCAGCACAAGCGCAAAGTCGACCAATGCGCCTTCGCTGCGGCCAATCCAGTTGCGCTGCATAGTGCGGACTTTTTCCGGCCACGCTTCCAGCTTGTCCAGGTCCCGCAACAATTCTTCCGCATATTTCGTCGTGCGCAGAAACCACTGCTCCAGTTCGCGCTGTTGCACGGGTGTTTCTTCATGCCGCCAGCAACAGCCATCGACGACCTGCTCATTGGCAAGCACGGTGGCGCATGCTGGACACCAGTTGACCTTGCTGTTTTTGCGATAGGCCAGGCCGTGTTCGTACAGCTTCAAAAAGAACCACTGGTTCCAGCGGTAATACTCCGGCAGGCAGGTTGTGATTTCGCGCTGCCAGTCGTAGCTCAACCCCAGCCGCTCCATCTGGCGACGCATAGCGGCGATGTTCGACAGGGTCCAGTCGCGCGGCGGCGTATTGTTTTTCAGCGCCGCGTTTTCCGCCGGCAGACCAAAAGCGTCCCAGCCCATAGGATGCAGCACGTTGTAGCCACGCATCCACATGTGGCGCGCCAGCGCATCGCCTATGGCGTAGTTGCGCACATGCCCCATGTGCAACTGGCCAGAGGGGTATGGCAACATCTCCAGCACGTAATATTTCTGCTTGCCGCAATCAGGAAGCTCCGCAGCGTACAGTTCCGGCCCCGCAGCCCATGCAGCCTGCCAGCGCGGTTCTATCTCCGCGGGGTTGTACCGCTCCGGGCGCTTATTTGCTTCCGCCGCAGCGGCCCTCTCAATCGGCATTTCCGTTGAGGCTGCGGAGGCAGCGGATTCGCTGTTCTTTTTGCTCGGCATACTGGATTGATTCTAAATGCACGGTGGTCGATGGCAGAAAATTTGGTCGTGCAGCCAGAAGAAGCCGTCTCATAAAGACACTGTCCTTCGCAAATCCGCGAAGGACAGACACGCGACTGATGAAGTGGGAGGAACCGCAGATTCCTCCCACTCTGCTGCTCTCCGGTCGGATGACAGAGTGTGTATGGAGACAGGCGATATTGATCTCGCGAAGATTCTCTGGATTCTTCACTGCGGTCGTTCGCCGCGGCGAAGCAACCTTCGTTCAGAATGACTCGTCGTAGATTATTCTGCCAGCGCCTTCAAGATATTCCTATCTTTGTCCATAATCTCCTCGGCAAATTTTATTTGGCGGTCTCTGTCGGAAGCACTTGTAAGCAGCTTTTGCAACGCGCGAACATTGCGCTCCTCGTCGCCGGGAGCGTCTACTGGTGTCTCTGCGATGAATGCGCAATGTGCGAATTTTGATTCATGCAGAAGACGTCGAAACGGTTCCAGGCCAATCTTTCCTTCGCCGATATGCTGATGACGGTCGAGCTTCGATCCGCGCTCCGCTTTCGCGTCATTGCAGTGCCACACGCGGACGGCATCGCAGCCAATCGTGCTCTCGATCTGCCGCAGTGTCTCTACCCAGCCAGCCTCGCTGACGATGTCGTAGCCCGCGACATGCGTGTGGCAAGTATCGAGACATGCGGCCACGGGAGCGTGCGGGCGAAGATGTTCAATCAGTTTCGCCACCTGCTCAAAGGAGCCCCCAAGAGAAAATTCCGCGCCTGCTGTATTTTCAATCAGGATGTGAAAATCCGCGCCCTGCCAAGGGACTCCATCGATAGCGCGAGCGATGGACTCGGCGGCGAGTTCCAGGCCCTGCGCGCGAGTCAGCCCACGATACGAGCCGGGATGGAGTACCAGATATTCCGCGCCGAGCGCAAGCGCTCGTTCAATTTCCCCACGAAAAGCGGCAATCGATTTTTCGCGCACCTCCTGCGACTGGCTACAGACATTGACAAGATAACTGGTGTGGATGACGAGTGGTCCGATGTTGAGTTCCGCGCGCGCGGCACGCGTGGACACGCCCTGTTCAGCAGAAATTTTGGAAGCGCGCCACATGCGCGGACTGGCGGAGAATATCTGTAACGTATTTGCGCCAATTGTCGCGGCGTTACGCACGGCGTTGGCCACTCCGCCGGAGGTAGAGAGATGCACACCGATCCTACGATCTGCGGCCTTTTCTACAGCGGAAGGGGCCTTCTTTTGTGTACCCTGTTTTGTGTCAGATGGCGTCATGTTTTTTCATTTTTCGGGTACATTCTCAGGGAGTTGGATTTGCAATGAAGAACTCTTCAATCCGCGCAATCTCGTCCGCCGAAAGACGAAACGTTGCAGCGCCGACGATGCCATCCACTTGTTTCGGATTTCTCGCGCCAACAATCGCCGCCGTCACTGCGGGCTGGCGCAACGTCCATGCAATAGCGACTTCACCTGGGCTGCGTCCGTGCTGCCTGCCAATCTCCCGCAGCAACTCGACGAGTTTCAAATTGCGGCTGAGTTGCGGCTCCTTGAATCTGACATTGTTGCGCCGCCAGTCATCCTTAGGAAATGCAGCGACGCGCTCCGCCGTCATAGCGACCCGAAACCATTGGGGAATAATTGATGACACCGACGTTGTGTTGCTCGCAATAGGGAAGAATTTCGCGCTCGACCGAGCGATTCAGCATGGAATATGGCGGCTGCAGAGAGGTGATAGGAGCGATCTTCGCCACGCGCTCCATTTGTGCAACAGAAAAATTGGACACGCCGATGTAATGCGTCTTGCCTTCTTCCTGTAGCTTCACCAATGTCTCCCAGCCTTCTTCGATTTCCGGCTCAGGGTCGGGCCAATGGATCTGGTAAAGGTCCACGACATCCACGCGCAGGCGGCGCAAGCTCGCTTCCATTTCCTTGCGTATCGAATCTCGTTTCAGGCTGCTATGGATCTGACGATTTGCGCTCCATACCATCCCGCACTTCGTAAAAATGTAAGGCTTCTTCGACCGACCTTCCAGCGCCTTGGCCACCACTTCTTCCGAGTGACCGAGGCCGTAGACCGCAGCCGTATCGATCCAGTTGATGCCCAGATCCAGCGCGCGCTGGATCGCTTCGACCGAATCGGTATCGTTCTGCGGTCCCCAGGAGAACTGCCAGTCGCCGCCGCCAATCGCCCAGGCGCCAAATCCGATCGCGGTCAGGCGCATGTCGGAGTTGCCGAGTTGTCGTGTCTGCTTGGAAAGTTCTAGTGTCGTTTGCATAGTTTTATGGATGCGAAAAACGCCGAAAGGTCGCAGCGCCCATCTTTACCCCAGGATCAAAAATTTTCCTTCGCTCATAATAGGCTCGTCGTCCACCCAGATATTGAAGCCGAGTCCGACCACATCGATGTGCGTTGTGGAACTCCACGGCGCGCCGGTGTGCTCGCCGTAGGGATCGCCAAAGGCGATGTGAATGCCGGGAAATTTTTCATCCTGCAAAATGTTTCCGATCACCCGATGCACGCCGATGTTGGTACCGATGGCAAACTCGCCGACACGGTCCGAATTTTCATCCGTGTGCGTATAGGCCCAGAACTCCTCCTGAAGCTTGCGGTTCTTAGAGTGACATTCGGTGATGCGGTTGCGCTTGATCTGAATGGTCAGCGGATGCTCGGCCAGGCTGCCGTAGCGAGCACATAGATAATCACCCACCACTCCATCGACAAGAAACGTTCCATTCACCTCACCAGGCGCAGTAAACACTTCCCCACCCGGTAAATTGCCCCACTTGTTCTGGCTGATGATGCCACTGGTCTTGAGCCATTTGTATTCAGGCAGAAAGGTCGCTTCAATGTCTGTTCCGGCTGCGGTCGTCGCATGAATTTTTCTTGCCACAGAAACTTTATCGAGCACCTTTTGACTCAGCCGGTCCACGCGGAGGAAGTCCGCGCGCATCCCTTCCAGCATGATCTGCGGCGTAATGTTGACCATGTGCGCGTGACGCATCTTGCGGCGGTTCACCACCGTCGTCATCTGGCGTCGGGAGTACAACTCATTTGCCTGCACCTGCACCGCGAAAATCGAGACTTGGCTCGACTCCATGTCCGCCAGCACGGCTTGCGGCATCGCCGTCAGCGGACGCGATGCAATTTCTTCCAGAATGTATCCATTCCACGGGCAGCCGAGCAGTTCCAGTTCGTGGGCCAGCGCAGTGGCAATCGGCAGCGTGACGTGATCGGTAATCAGAGTCACTTTTTCTTCGCGTTGAATGCGCAGACAAGTGGTAACAGCATTGCGCGCGCCTTCAGAAAATTCCGCTGGATAGTGCGAGGAAAGTAGCTGCTGGCGTATGGTCATAGGGAATGTTTCGAGCACGGAACACA
>JAJYGR010000114.1 GCA_021790655.1 Acidobacteriota bacterium
CGCTCAGGAACAGCAGTGGAGCCTGGAAAAAAGCTCGTTGCTCAATGATGCATGGCGGACGCTCCGCGATCCGTTGTCGCGAACGGAATATGTTTTAGAGTTGCAAGGCATTCGGCTGGAAGAACAATCGCGCGATGCGACGGATGCGGCGGTAGCCAGCGGAGCAGCAAAGCAGCAGATCGTTCCGCCAGACCTTCTGGAAGAAGTGTTCGAGCTGAATATGCAGTTGGAAGAGATGCGCATGGCGCATGCCAGCGGTGAGGACGATCCGGGACTGGAGGCCGATCTACAAGCCGCCGGAAAAAATTTTGAAGCGCAACTTGCAGCTGCCATGCATCAACTTGAATCGCTATGGGTGGAGTGGGACGTAGCAGCGGATGCAGAGGACACCTCGGCGCAATTGGTGGCACAACAAAAGATTGTGGATCTGTTGAATAGACGCAGCTACATTCGCAACCTGGTGCGCGATGTGCAACAGGCGCTTGGTAATTGACGAATTAGGAAGAAAGATAAGACGAGCATGGCAGAAGAACGCGTAGTAGGTATCGATCTCGGCACAACCAACTCGCTGGTCGCCTTCATGCAGGGCGAACAGCCGGTCGTCATCCCCGGCGAGGACGGCTTGAATCTGGTGCCTTCAGTTGTCGCGCTCACTGCGGATGATCGAATCGTTGTAGGCAATGCTGCTCGCCCCCATTTGATTGAGGCTTCCGATCGCGCCGTATATTCCGCCAAGCGATTGATGGGCCGCGGCGTAGAAGATGTTCAGGACGAATTGAAATTTTTCCCGTTTCGACTGGCCAAGGACCTGGCTCCAGGTGAAGTGCTTCGCATCCAGCTCGGCACACGCGAATTTACCCCGCCCGAGATTTCCGCGTATGTCCTGCGGCAACTCAAGCAGAATGCCGAGCGTTTTTTCGGACCCGGCGTAACGATTAAAAAAGCAGTCATCACAGTGCCCGCGTATTTTAACGACGCGCAGCGTCAGGCAACGAAAGATGCTGGGCGCATTGCGGGGCTGGAAGTTCTGCGTTTGGTGAATGAGCCGACCGCTGCCGCACTCGCGTACGGACTGGACAAAAAGAAAGATGGCATCGTGGCGGTGTATGACCTGGGCGGTGGAACCTTCGACATTTCCATCTTGAAATTGCACGATGGCATCTTCGAGGTGATTGCTACCAACGGCGACACGCACCTGGGCGGCGACGATATTGACAATCTCCTCATTACGATTGCGCTGGACGACATCAGCGGCGATCTTAAGCTAGACCTGCGTCGCAATGGCGAGGCTGTACAGTCGATCCGCAAGGCGGTGATTGAAGCCAAAATTGCTCTCTCGACCGATACTTCTACGACGCTTGACGTCACGCTACCAGAGGGCCAACGCTATCAGCGCAAGATTACCCGCGAGCAATTTGAGCAGTTGATCCAGCCGGTCGTCGCGCGCACCATCGCGCCTTGCAAGCAGGCAATTCATGATGCGGGTATTCAAATCGAAGAGATCGGCGAAGTTGTTCTGGTCGGCGGCTCCACGCGCATCCCCAGCGTTCGCAAGCTAGTGGAAGATGTGTTCGAGCTGGCGGCGCGCGGGAAAAAGCCCCATGCAGAAATGAACCCCGATGAAGTGGTCGCGCTGGGCGCAGCGGTGCAGGCCAACATACTGGCGGGCGATTCGATTGCGACGAAAGACATGTTGCTACTCGATGTGACGCCGTTGTCGCTGGGCATTGAAGCGCTCGGCGGCGTAGTGGCGAAGATCATTCAGCGCAATTCCACCATTCCGGCCTCCGCCACGGAGCACTTCACGACTGGCATTGATGGGCAGACCAACGTGGCCATCCATGTGTTGCAAGGCGAGCGTGAACTCGCGAAAGATTGCCGCTCGCTGGCGCGGTTTGATCTGAAGGGAATCCCCCCAATGACGGCGGGAATGCCGCGTATCGAAGTCAAATTTCTCATCGACGCCAATGGCATCCTGCACGTTTCCGCGCGCGAGCAACGCAGCGGCAAACAGTCGGAGATTGAAGTGAAGCCGACTTATGGCCTGACCGACGAGCAGGTCGAGACGATGATTCTCGACTCCTTCGATAACGCGGAGGAAGATTTCCGTCAGCGGCAATTGATCGAAGCCAGGAATGAAGCGGAAAACATATTGATCGTGGTCGATAAAGCGCCCTTGAGTCCAGCATGGAAGCTGTTGAACCCGGTGGAAATCTCCCGCATCCGGGAAACGCGCCACACCCTGGAAGAGGCCCGGTGCGGAGATGATTATCACGCAATCCGCGATGCAATTGCAGCGTTGGACTACGCGACCAGAAATTTTGCCGAGTTGCAAATGGACGTCGCCGTCAGTTCGGTCATGAAGGGCAAAACGATGGACACTGCGGACGAGAACATGGGCAACGCCCCGACTGCGCCGCATGCAATTGCACCGGCAGAGATTGAAAATTAAGTAGAAGAGAGTAGGACCATGGCACACACGACAAGTATCGATATCGAAAAACCTATTGATCTGACCAAGCCACCAGCAGCCGGCGTGGTGCGCGTCACGTTCCTGCCGGAGAACCGCACTGTCGAGTTTGACTACGGCACGCTGCCGTACGACCACCACGGCAAGCCGATGTCTTTCCTGGACGTGGCGGAAAATTTCGGCATCTTCCTCGACCACGCCTGCGGCGGATCCTGTGCCTGCACCACTTGTCATCTGTGGATCAAAGATGGCAGCGCTGGCCTGAGTGAAGCGGACGACGAAGAACTCGACCGCATGGAGACAGCGGCCGACGTGCAGTTGAACTCGCGCCTTGGCTGTCAGGCCGTCATCACCGGCCCCGGAAGCTACGTCGTGGAAATCCCCAAGTGGAACCGCAACTACGTCTCCGAAGGCAAGCCCCTCACTTTGACGGAAGATAGTAAGTAACAAATTTTGTACTCTGGAGCTACCATGCCGACGTCGATTACATGGAGTGATGCCGAAGAAATCGGCATTCAACTACAGGAAAAATTTCCTGAGACAGACCCTCTGACCGTTCGCTTTACGGAGTTGCACAGATACGTTACGGAATTGGAAGGCTTTGCAGACGATCCGCAAAATTCGAATGAAGGCAAGTTGGAAGCTATCCAGATGGCCTGGTACGAAGAGTGGAAAGACGCGCAGTAATTTGCTTCGATGGCGGATAGGGCACAGTGAAACGAATCATTGACGGTGTACTGAAGTTCCAGCGGGATGTCTATCCCAGCCAGAAGGCGCTCTTTCAGCAATTGTCCGACGCGCAGCGTCCGCAGGCAATGTTTATCGGCTGCTCGGACTCTCGTGTTGTACCGGAGCTGCTTACCCAACAGGGTCCCGGGGACCTGTTTGTTGTGCGCAATGCCGGTAACATTGTTCCGCCATACGCTGTTGCACCGGGCGGAGTTTCCGCCAGCATCGAATATGCTGTGGCTGTTTTAGGCGTGCCGGACATTGTGGTCTGCGGTCATTCCGGCTGCGGCGCGATGACGGCCATTCTGCGTGGCGGCGAACAACTGGAAGCGTTGCCAGAGGTGGCCCGCTGGCTGCACTTTGCGGATGCTGCGCGACATGCTGTTGCAGAGCAACACGCAATGGCGGACGATGAGACAAAACTGAATGCACTCGTCCGCGAGAACGTTCTGGCGCAACTCGATAATTTATTGACCCACCCTGTTGTGGCGAATGCTATTCAGTCGAAAGAAGTACGATTGCATGGCTGGGTGTTTGACATTGCCACTGCAACGGTGACTACCTACGATGCACAGAAAGAAAAGTTCGTTCCGCTCGCGCAGTCCTCATTTGTCGGCGTGAGTTTCTGAACGCGGCGGAGCTATTTCCAGTCGAACGCGCCTCGGAAAATCTCAAATTCTGGCTTGCCAGTGGGGAAATATACAGACACCACATCGAACCGCACTGGGACCTGGTCTGGACTCTCCAGATGACGGACATACTCCTGGGCCATCCGTGTCAACATCGTTCGCTTTTCATGATCGACTGCAACTTCCGCCGGTTGAAAGCTCCGGGAGGAGCGTGTCTTCACCTCAATAAAGCAAAGCCATTCGCCGTCCCAGCCAATCAAGTCAATATCGCCGCGTAATTTTGGACTGCGCCAGCGCCGCGCCACAATCGTATAACCCAGGCGGCGCAGGTGGAAGTAGGCGGCATCTTCTCCGCGCAACCCCGTTGTGAGATGGGCCGCATTGCTTTTTGGGAACGTCCTGGCCAGGGTTTGATGATCCAGCCAACCGAGTGTTCGCTCAAAGACAGACAGGCGGGTTTGCGTGAAACGCGAGATTTGCATAGGAAACTGTGGCACCACTGTAACAAGAGGTAAATAAAAAGGGCAACATAAATTCGCTGCCCTTTATCCTGCGGAGTATTCTCCTGGTTAAAGTGAGAACCGCTCCTACGCGTGAGCAGCCGCCAGCGCTGAAACCTGTTGACTTTCGACCAGGGCGATGCACTCTTCCAGAATGTCGAGAGCTATGTCCGCCTCCTCCTGCTTCAGGATGAGCGGCGGAGCAAGGCGTATCGAAGTCTCGCCGCAGCCCAGCACCAGCAGACCCCGTTCATAGGCCAGGGTTTCGATCTGGTTGCGCCATTCGCCAGCGGCTTCGCGAGACTGCTGGTCCTTGACGATCTCAACGCCAATCATCAACCCGCGTCCTCGCACGTCGCCGACGATGGGATGCTTCTTCGGCCATTCCTTCAGCCGCTGCATCATCGCATCGCCCACCTTGGCCGCATTCGCCATGCCGCCTTCTTCCAGCACCTTCAACGTTGCCATGGCCGCGGCAATCGCGACCGGATTGCCGCCATACGTTGAGGCGTGCGAGCCTGGCTTCCAGTCCATAATGCTCGCGCGCGTCATGCAGACGCTCAACGGCATACCGCTGGCAATTCCCTTGGCAATGCAGACCATGTCCGGCTCGACACCGGTGTGTTCGATGGCCCACCATTTGCCGGTGCGGCCCACGCCGGACTGCACTTCATCCACTACCAGCAGAATGCCATGCCGGTCGCAAATTTTGCGTAGCTCCTGCATAAAGATCGTGGGAGCGACCACATAACCGCCCTCGCCCTGAATGGGTTCGACAAAGATGGCCGCAACTTCTTCCGGCGGCAGCGTCGTCTTGAAGAGTTTTTCTTCAATGT
>JAJYGR010000170.1 GCA_021790655.1 Acidobacteriota bacterium
GTGGAAACCTGGCGTCCTCATGTTCGGCGGGACGGTGTCCATATTCTTGTGCCAGAAGGCGCGCTGGAAGCGCTGATCTTCTGGGCCCCGGCAACTGGCGGCGGCTACACGACAGTGCGAACGGCAGTCCGCGCGCGTCCCGGTGTGTTCGTGAGGGCGGCGCAGGACCTGTATGCCGCGGACCTGACCCGTTCTCGGCTGGACGCTTATATCGGAGCCGTCAAATCGATCGCAGCTACCGATCCGGCGGGCCTGCAAAAACGCGCCAAATTGCTGGCGCAGACTCTGTATCTGAAGATCGATGCTTCGTGCTTCGATCTGCCCACCGATCAGCAGGAGTCCTGCCTTATCCAAAACCCAGAAAGCGTGGTGTTGAACGATGCGCAGAGCCAGTCGATGGTGACTGCGCTGACATCCGGAGCGGCCAGCGACATGATCAACCAGTTGAGTGTTTCTACGGCTGCGGGTGGAGGAGTGTACAGCCCTTATGTGGGTGCAATTGTGGACATGGTGCGGATCATGGGTAGTCTCCACACCGCGCAGTACGCGTATATACCGGCCATCGCGGTGATGCGAGACGATCGGATGGATTTGAGGTTAAGCAGCCCGCCATCGTTTATCAATCCAAAGTCAGTCATGGTTTCAACTCTCCCGCCGGTCGTGGCGGCTCAGTTTCCTTCGCTGCGGGCCGCGCATCCGCAGGACATGTTGTGCCTGGAGCGTCCGTCGCTGGTGCTTTCTGTAGAGGGCGCGCCGCTGGTGTTCTCCACGGCATATGCTCATGATCTTTCATTGCGTGTCCAGGACACTGCGGGACGCGCCGTCGAACTGCCAACCACCGCCGATGCCGAGCGAGGTGGCTTCGTTGTCGATGCCAAAGCGCTCCAGTCCTCTCCTCTAACAGGGGGAGTGACCGGCCAACTGCGGGGACAATGGGGCTTCGATTCCTATGACGGTCCGACCTTTGCGTTTACGAATTCTCATCCGCAAACCTGGATATTTCCAGATGGCGAGACCAATTCTGTAATGGCAGGGGAAAAAGACGCACTGCGGCTTCAGGGGGAAAGCGTCGTCTGTGTCCAGAGCGTGAGCGTGACCACGCCCGAGGGCAGCGTTCTGAAGGCGGACTGGAAGCCGACCCCCCCCCGGCTGCTGGAAGTGAACCTTCCACTGAAAAACTCTTCGGAGGGTATTTATACCGTAGCCGTGGCGCAGTATGGGCAAAGTAAACCGGACACTGTGAAAGTCCATGCCTATCCGCCGTCGGCAGCGGTCACGGGTGTGATTTTGCACGCGGGCGATACCGCCGGTGTTATCACTGGAACCCGTCTGAACGAAGTGAGCAGCATGGAAATGGGGGATGTTGTCTTTCATCCTGGCAAGCTGGAGCACGGCGGAACAGAAGAAAAATTGCACTTTACGATGCCGGGAAAATCGTCTGCAGCAGCCTTCCAGTCAGGCACCACGCTTCCCGCTCACATTCACCTGAAGGATGGTCGAGTGCTGGATCTTTCCGTTACTATAGCCCCGTCCCGGCCACAGGTGCAGTTGCTCAACAAGAGCATTGCGCTCAGCACGACGGGCGCGACTTCGCCAATCCACCTGGGCAATGAGAATGATTTGCCGCAATATGGGCGAATGACATTTTTTCTCAAGTCTGTCGCTCCGGCGGAATTTCCTCGCGACGAAAAAATTGAAGTGGCTGCGGCCAATGGCGGCTTCGATACCATGCTGGGTCTGTCGGACGCGAGTCTGACCTTGCAGGACTCGCAGACTGTGCTGGCCGTGCTCGATCCGGCAAAGAACTTCGGTCCGTCTGCGTTTGGCCAGCTTCGCTTTCGACCGGTGACTGGCGCGGGAGTTACCGGAGACTGGCAGCCTTTGGCGAATCTGGTGCGCCTGCCATCTTTGAAGGAAGTGCGTTGCCCGGCCAGCCCACTCCAGCCATGCACGTTGATTGGCGACAATTTATATCTGATTGATTCTGTCGCCGACACACAACGTTTTGTGAATCCCAGCAGCGTCCCCATGGGATTCGCAGGCCCGAACATGAAGGTCCCGCGCCCCAATGGGACGACGCTGTATCTAAAATTGCGCGACGACCCGGCCGCCGTCAATCTGGTAGCGCTCCCGGTCTATCCGGAAATGGAGCAGTATTAGTTTTTGCTTTGCGGATTTGCCGATCATGCTGTAGAGGTGAGGGCCGCGATGTAATCATTCCATGCGACTTTTAGTTGACGCGGCATTGTTGGATCGTTCATCAAAGCCAAGAGGTGCGCGTTGAACAATTTCCTGCCCTGCTTTCCCATGGTCGCCAGGGATGTCAACACCCACCCCTTGATTTCCAGAAAATTGACTTCATGACCTTGCGCGAAATACTGCTGCGCTTGTTGCCGAGCTTGTGGAGACAAAGTATTGAGCGGCACGAAGAACAAATAATCTTCGATCCCATTCGGCGCGATTTTGGTGTTGAATGTCGCCACGACACGCGCCCGCTCCAGAGGTCTTTCCGTCACTTCCGCTGCAAAGATAATGCGACCTTCGTTCTTAATTGTGATGTCGCCACCTACACCCGTAGCGCCGTCCGCCACGTTTATGCCCTGATATTCGATTGCCCAGTCCTTGCCGAAGAAATCTTTGATGGTCCGGAACGCCGCGACGACGAGAACGACCGGTAAGCGTCCTCCGCTCGGAGTGGTAAGCAGAGAGCCGATGAGCGTTTCGTATTGTTCCAGACTGATGCGCTGAAGGCGTGAGAGAGGCACTTCCGCTGCCTCGCGTAGCTTCGCAAATTTGTAGAGCAGGTAAACCGTAAACGCTCGGAGGTCTGCTTCGTCATTCCTGTTCTGAAGAGCAGCGATTAGGGCCAAAAATGTATCGAAGGCCTCTTTGCTACGCTGCCCTTGCCGCATCGAAGCCTCAAACCGGAAATTCCGTCGGAACATGGCCAGGTAGGGACCACGGGAGGATGGGATGCGGTGTTCCTGAAGAAAAGGGTTCACAGCTTCCTCGTCCAGAGTTCGCGCGTTAAACGCATTCTCACCTTGCCCGGCATACGGGAGGCGAACATTGATCGTTCGATTCTGAAGCCTCGCCAAAGCGCAGCCAAGGAGAGCTTCCCTGTATGACTGAATATTAGTGGCAAACAGGCCATCGAAAGCAGGGGCTAGTACGGCGGGGATGGGCGGAGCAGTTTGCGACAGGAGATCCGCTTGTACAGAAGTAAAAAGCTCCTCCAAGGTGGCGCGCGCTACTTTCAGATCAATGTCAATTGCCATGCGTTAGAAGTTCACCCAAACTGCTTCCCTCCGGCTCTTTTTCACTGAATGACACATCTTCGTTGGAGCTTCGATGCATCGCCAGCCTTCGTAGAGCTTGTCCATGAATTCGCAGCGATAGCCAGATAGAACCACTTTGCCCTCGCATCGCTTCAAGGTATATGCGAGATCTTTATGTGCCGCATCCGTCATTTCGTATCCGTATGCCTTTTTGTCCGTTCGGGAGATGTGCACATAGGGCGGGTCACAATAAAAGAGGGTACCGGGACCATCATAGATGCGGACGACTTCTGTAGCTGGCCGGTTCTCAATTTGAACTCGCAAAAGCCGCTCAGCAATATACGGAAGGTCATCGACCGCGCCGAGCCAGCGCGACACAACACCAGACATGCCTGAGCGGCTTGTGTTCTTGCAGTTGGCCCATCGACCAAGTGATGCGGTTTGAGCCAGACCCGTCCGCGACTGGCGAGCCCGGACGTAGAAAATGCGGGCACGCTCTAGATCGTCAACTTGAGCGGGGTTTTTACAGACGCTGTAATAAAACTCCTCACGCGAAAAAGGCGTGAGGCCAATCTTCTCGATCAAGGCTTCTTTGTTATCGCGCAGCACTCGAAAGAAGTTCCCAACTTCGCCGTCGATGTCGTTATAGGTTTCGACAGGCGACGGATTTCGATTCAGCAGTACCGCCGCCGATCCAGCAAATGGCTCGCAGTAGTGGTGGCACTCTGGCAAGAGGGGGAGGAGCCAGTTCAAATGGCTAAACTTTCCGCCATACCATCCGAAGGCAATCACCTTTCCTGGCGCACGAAGAAGCACTCCGTTAGGAGTAGCGGTCTCCAACTCAGGCCATAAATAGATAGGTGACAACTCCCGCCGAGCGGTACGTTTCATACGATCTCCAAAACAGCTTGCTGGCGTCTATTCTGCCATTCGCGCGTATGGCGCATAAGGAATCTCGGTGCCAGAGGAGTTCCTCTCTGGATCATACGATGGTTTTGCACCTTCTGAAACGTCTCTTCAACACGACGCTTACAGTCGACTGATCTTTTCTGCCATGGAGATGTCGCGCGCGGTCACTCCGCCGGAATCGTGCGAGACCAGGCCGACGCGCACCTTGTTGTAGCGGATGTCGATGTCTGGATGGTGGTCCGCTTTCTCCGCCAGCATGGCCAGGCGCGCGACAAACGCGAAAGCCACAGCGAAGTCGGCAAAAGTGTACTCGCGTACCAGCGCGCCTCCCTCATACTTCCAGTCGGGAAGCGTGTGCAGTTTTTCCTGGATCTGGGTTTCTGTCAGTTTTGCCATATCGATGTACTTCCTGTTCTGCGAGGATTTTCGATCCTACGTGACATTGTCGAACGTGTAGCTGAACGGAGAGAAGGCTGTGTCTTCGCGCATGATGCCTTCGCGCAGGTTCTGCCAGATGGCGTCGGGCGTCGCCACAAAAACATCCACGATGGCGGGATCGAATTGAGTTCCCGCGCAGCGTAGCACCTCACCCCGCGCGGAGGCAATCGTATTGGCCTTGCGATAGGGACGGTTGGAGGTCATCGCGTCGAGCGTGTCGGCCAGGGCAAAGATGCGCGCCCCAATGTGAATTTGTTCGCCGCGAAGTCCGCGCGGGTAGCCGGAGCCGTCATAGCATTCCTGGTGCGAGTAGACGATTTCCGCGGCTTCACGCAGGAACGGTATTTTGCGCAACATCTGGTAGCCAAGCTCACTGTGCGTGCGCATCACCGCCTGCTCCGCGGCAGTCAATTTTCCGGGCTTGCGCAGAATGGCGTCTGGAATCGCCATCTTGCC
>JAJYGR010000081.1 GCA_021790655.1 Acidobacteriota bacterium
TGGCGCGGCGGCGTCAATCGCGATGCTCTCCGGCGCAGTCTGTGCGGGCAGCAGACCTGGCATCAGAAGGGACGCGCAGACCGCAAGCCGCATTGCAGATTTCAGTAATTCCATGCCTGCCTCCCCAATGATCTTTCGATGGCACCCGAGCCGACTTACTCGCGTATCGAGACTATATCACCGAAGATCAAGAAACCGTAACCTCCGAAAGGATTTTTTTTTGAACACTGAAACCCTCGGCTTTGTGATGGTATGTTCGGGGGCCACGAAACGGCTGGGACTGCATCACATAGCCCTTGTCGAGCGAATATCTTGTGGAGTTCGCCCCTATGGGGCGATTTGGCTAGTGGTCGGAAGATAGATATAGCAGCCGCGAGGAGTTAACTTTCCGGGAAAGAGAACGAGCGATCGAATTATTTTTTGTCCAGATTAATCGCAGGCAAAAATGTACTTGTCGCATTTCAAACTCTTGTGTCATCATGTAGCCTGAGAATATTTGATTCTTTAACAAAACAAATAACGATCACATCATGGACAAAACTCGACAATGGCATCAGAAATGCGAATCCCACAGGATATTTGGTCTTGGAACTATGGGGCAATGGAATTCAAACTTCCCGATGAAGATGAGCGGACTATTGTCCGCCTGGTTGCTGGTATCTGTTTTTCTTGCACAAGCTCAGTCCTTCCGCGCGGTGGATAACAACGATCCTCTTGATTCGCCCGCAGTGGAGCAAAAGGTGAGCAGTCTTCTGGGACAGATGACGCTTGCCGAGGAGATTCATCTGATCGGTGGCGAGGACGCGATGTTTATTCCGGCTGTTCCTCGCCTTGGTTTGCCAGCGGTCAGAATGTCGGACGGGCCGCAAGGTCTGCGCAATGTGGAGCCTTCAACGGCGTATCCGGCGGGGATTGCGCTTGCCGCCACATGGGACCAGTCCCTGGCAGAACAGGAGGGGCAGCATCTTGGCCGGGATGCGCGCGCGCGTGGAGTAAACATTATTCTTGGCCCTGGAGTGAATATTTACCGCGCGCCAATGAACGGGCGCAACTTCGAATATTTTGGCGAGGACCCCTATCTTGCCTCGCGCGCTACGGTCAACTATATCCGTGGTGTCCAGAGCCAGGGGGTAATGGCCACCGTCAAGCATTTTGACGCCAACAATTCGGAATACGACAGAGACAATCTCAACTCTCAAGTTGATGAGCGGACCCTGCATGAGCTGTATCTGCCGGCATTTGAGGCTGCTGTGAAAGAAGCCCATGTGGCTGCCGTTATGGACGCGTACAACCTGGTCAACGGCCAGCATATGACGCAGAACCATTTTCTCGATACGGACATTCTGAAGAAGGACTGGGGATTCGATGGCATCCTGATGTCCGACTGGAATGCCACCTACGACGGAGTCGCAGCGGCCAATGGCGGTCTCGACCTGGAGATGCCCAGGGCCATCTTTATGGATGCCGCCACTCTTGTTCCCGCGATCCAGGACGGAAGGGTGCCGAAGGCCGTCATCGACGATAAGGTGCGGCGCATTTTGCGTAGGGAAATCGAATACGGTCTGCTGAACGGAAAAGCCGGGCCGGACCTCTCGATTCCGCTGTACGACGAAACGGACCGGGTGGTTGCACGGAAGGTGGCGGAAGAGGGGATGGTGCTGCTGAAGAATCGGGACCATATCCTCCCGCTTGGTTCCCTGCACACGCTCGCCGTCATCGGGCCGGACGCTTACCCCGCCATGCCGACGGGCGGCGGAAGTGGCCATGTCTCAGGGTTTCAGCCAACCAGCTTCTATACGGGAATCGCGAATTATCTTGGGCCAAAAGCAAGTGTGACTTGGGACCCCGGAGTTCTGTTCCCCTCGGCAATCTACGATCGGACCGCATTTACAGATGCATCGGGTCAACAGCGGCGTGGTCTCCATGCTGAATATTTCAGCACTCCGGATTTGACGGGTCCTCCGGTCGTAACCCGTATTGATCGAATTCTAGACTTCAAGTGGTGCGACAATCGGCGCGGATGCACGAAGTTCGCCCCAGTTTCCGCCCGCTGGACCGGCTATTACAGTCCCAAAACTACCGGGCCGTATTCTATTGTTTCTTCGGCAACGGGGAACAGTTCCGTCCGCCTTTATCTGGACGACAAACTGGTCTTTGAGCAGCATGGAGCGGAACCCTACGGTCCGCCGATGAAACCGGTCCTGCTTACCGCAGGGCAGGTGTATCGGATACGTGTGGAATACCGCCGAGGAACATGGGTCGGCGTTGGGATGGACCTTGTCGGCCTGGGTATCGTTGCGAACAGCGACATCGTCAATCCTGCGGCCATCGACCTTGCTCGGCATGCAGATGCCGTGGTTCTGTGCGTGGGCTTCAATCGGGACCTGGAGCGCGAGGGCGACGATAGGACCTTCAATCTTCCATTCGGGCAAGAGGAACTGGTTCGACAGGTAGTGGAGGCGAATCCGCATACCATCGTGGTGCTGACCAGTGGCGGCGCGGTCGATATGCGGGGATGGATGGGCCAGGTCCCAGCCATACTGCAAGCATGGTATTCCGGGCAGGAAGCCGGCACGGCCCTTGCTCATGTGTTGTTCGGAGACACGGACCCATCGGGCAAGTTGCCAATCAGTTGGGACCGAAGCTGGGAGCAGAGTCCTGTGTACAAGAGCTACTATCCGGAAGCAGGTCAAGAGAGCGTCGATTATAAGGAGCGCCTGTTGCTGGGATACCGGTACTATGACCAATCCACGGTCAAGCCGCAGTTTCCGTTTGGGTATGGCCTGAGCTATACCAAATTCTCATTGAGCAATCTAAAAGTCCTTCCCGAAGGCGCAACCATTGGACAGCCGGTCGAAGTTTCTTTGAATGTGAAAAATATCGGCATTCGCGCTGGCGATGAAATTGTACAGATCTACGTTGGAGATCCTTCAGCGAAGGTTAGCCGACCGCTCAAAGAGCTGAAGGCCTTTGCCAGGGTGACCCTTGTGCCAGGGGAGAGTAAGCATGTGGTTTTGCAACTCGATCGGCGCTCGTTTGCGTATTACGATACAGCCGGGCATCGATGGGCAGTAGACCCTGGAAAGTTCATCATCTATGCGGGGGACTCTTCGGTAAATGTGCCCTTGCAGAAATCTATCGTCCTGCGCTCTCAGGCGAACGCTTCCGTGCCGGAACAAAGTAGATTCGTCCAGGCGGAAGTTAGAAAAAGGTAAGCTCGCCTGTCTTAGGAGTAACGGCATGGACGACTTTATTTAAGTCGTGTATTACATCTTGTATCTTGAAAAGTGCATTTTGTTGAGAGCCAAACGGCATGGATGCTCCAGTTTGAGCATCGATCCAAAACATTTGAAACAATAGCGTCGCCGGATCGGGGCCAGCAGGAGCGGCAGCCGAGTTCCATGCTGGCTCAGGAAGGTCTGCAGGTGGAGACGCACCCGACGCTTGCGCGCAGCTATTGCGGAAGCTCCGCGAAGCGAGATAAGGATTTCTGCAATATGCCCCTGTCAAAGGAACTCAACGCAAAAGTGGTCGCAATGCAGATATATCTTGACAAATGGCAAAAATAGCGCGTATACATCTCGTTGTTAATAGAAACCAAATAAAAAGAAGACCTTTTTGAATCTGTGAGGTATTGCGTAATGAGGCCGCTGCATTTTCAAGTTACATTCCGCTGGTTCCTGTATGCCGCTCTTTTCCTAGGGCTACCTGGGACGATGCGCGCCCAGAACCTGACCGGTGCGATTGATGGCGTGGTCCACGATTCCTCCGGCGCTGCAGTGCCCAACGCAAGGGTGACGATCAGGAACACCGACCAGAACCTGGTCGAGCGCACGGTCAGTTCCGATGGACAGGGACAGTTCACCGCGCCGCTGCTTGCGACCGGTCATTACTCGGTCACGGTGGAGGCAACTGGCTTCGCAACCACAACTGTCAGCCACATAGCAGTCTCGGTGAACCAGCCTGTCTCTGTTCCCGTGACCTTATCCCTGGGCAAAACTACACAAACGGTCAACGTCACGGCGAACCCTGTAGCTCCGCAGGTCGAAACGACGGCTGCGTGTACCCTGCTCGACGGGGCCCAAGTGCGGCAGCTCTCGCTGAGCAGCCGCAATTATGAGCAGTTGATGACGTTACAGCCAGGCATAAGCGAAGAAGTTCCCGGCACCATCGGCAGGGGCATCATCTCGACGAATGGCGGCCTGAACCCGGCAAATTTCCAGGTAAACGGCCAGCGACCGACCCAGGATGGATATTTTCTCGATGGTCAGGACATTTTGGACCACGGTGGCAGCATCCAGTCGGGACTGTTTCCCAGCATCGATGCCATCCGGGAGATGAGTTTGTTGCGGAACAGCTATGGTGCGCAATATGGCGGCTCGGGAACCAGCCGCTTCCGGGTGAGTATGCGCAAAAGGGGATTATCCCAGGAGACGGCATAACGATGGCCAACAGCACATTATTGGACCAGATTCGTCCGTATCGAGGATGGGGACCCATCAATAATATGGCGCCAATTTTTTTCTCCAACTACCACTCCTTGCAAACCTCCGTTACCAAGCAATTTTCTGACGGCTCGATTTTGAATCTGGACTATACATGGTCGAAGACATTGACCGACAACCAGTCGGACTTCAGCAACGCACCGCAAAATATCTATAATCTTGCAGCGGAATATGGCCTAGCGCAATTCAATCGCGCGAATGTGTTGAGTGCCAACTTTGTATATCTGTTGCCATTCTTCCGTTCCCAGCAAGGTATTACCGGCCAGGCACTCGGCGGATGGGAGACAACCGGAATCATCTCGTATGGCTCCGGCTTTCCTCTGACGGCGGAAACGATCAATGTAGATCCCGGTGGTCTTGGTCTGCTCGCCGCTGGCAGCGCCACGGCGAACGACGATACGGCCAGGCCGGATGCAGTATCGAACCCAAACAAGGGAGCCCAGCACAAGGTGAACCGATGGTTCAACACGGCTGCCTTTGCCCAGGTCCCAGCGGGTCAGTACCGGCCAGGAGATGCTCCGGTGGGGAACATTGTGGGTCCGGGATATGCGGACTGGGACCTGAGT
>JAJYGR010000110.1 GCA_021790655.1 Acidobacteriota bacterium
AATCCGTCCGGTTAACTTCACACCGCTCACCAGGTAAATCGTGATCTGGGATTTGTCTTTGCGGACAGTATTCAAAAAAGTATCTTGGATATTTTGGGCAGTCTTGCTTTCCATTTATCGTCTCCTTAGCTTCCCCAACTCATTGTTCCAATCTTGTAGCACAGATCTGGCAGGCAGACGCCCGATCCCAAGTTCCGCAGCCAAGCCGGTTCTCTCTCTGCCGAAAAGCGACGCCATTGCGCCGTGTTCGTATTGTCTATGAAATCATGCAACCTCGCCACTGCCATGCAAAAGCCACCCTAAACCAGGCTGAAACCTTGGATGCACCATTTTCGATCTGCGTTTCATATTAAAAGCGTCCGGCCATGCGCTTTCTCACCTCCATTGTCTTATTGAGGCATATCCGAGCTTCATTTCCAGGAAACCTCTCCGGGAAAGCGATGCTAGCATAAAATGTGCTCTCCAAGACCCATTCAATTCCCTCTTCGACCACGGAACAGCAAAAGCCAGTCCCAGTCGCTGACTTTTCTCGCCAATATCAGCAGATTCGAGAGGAAGTTCTGGCTGCGATCGAGCGTGTTTGCGCCGGACAACACTTCATTCTCGGCGAAGAAGTGCGGCTCTTCGAGGCTGCCTCTTCAGCCTATTGCGGCGCCGAGCATGGCATCGGATGCGCCTCCGGCACCGACGCGCTATGGCTGGCGATGGCCGCCGCCGAAATTGGGCCTGGAGATACCGTCCTGACGACGCCTTTCAGCTTTTTCTCGACCGTCAGCTCCGTTCTGCGTGCCGGGGCGCAGCCGTTGCTGGCCGACATCGATCCACGCACTTATAACCTTGACGCCTCTCTGGCGGCGAAAACTCTGCAAACCCCGGACAACCTACAGCTACAAAGTCGTCTGCGTGCCATTCTTCCAGTACATCTCTATGGCCAGTGCGTGGACTGGGATGCGTTCGCAGCGTTGAAGAATGAGCTTGGTGTCTTACTGATTGAAGACGCGGCGCAAGCCTATGGAGCGAAATGGGGTGGCAAGCCGGCAGGCAGCCTGGGCGATCTGGCCGCTTTTAGCTTTTATCCCACGAAAAATCTGAGTGCATACGGCGACGCTGGCCTTGTGACCACCAACGACGAGAGCTTCGCAGAGCGGGCGCGGATGCTGCGCGCGCACGGCATGCGCCAGCGTTACTTCCATGAAGAAATTGGTTGGAACAGTCGACTGGACACGATTCAGGCCGCCGTCCTTCTGGTGAAACTTCAGCACATCGACCAGTGGAACCAGCAGCGCCGTGAACGGGCCAGGGTTTATGACGAACTCATTACGCGGCAGGGGTTGGCGGAAGATGGCCCTTATCCGACGCATGGGATTGTGCTGCCCTATGTCGATCCACGCGGGACCCATGTCTTCCACCAATACGTGGTCCGCGCGCCACGACGCGATGCACTGAAAGCATTCCTCGCCGAGCAAGGCATCGGCTCGGAAATTTACTATCCGCTTCCGTTGCACATGCAAAGTTGTCTGCAGGACCTTGGCTATGCGCAGGGGGCCTTCCCGGAAAGTGAGCGCGCCGCCAAGGAAGTCCTGGCGCTGCCCATGTTTCCAGAGCTTACACGCGAGGAACAAGAACGCGTCGTAGCCGGAATCGCAAAGTTTCTAGCTTAGGTCCGCTCAGCGATTGCTCTTGGCATGGTGCTTTTTTCTCTGTGCGGAACGTCGCCAAACAGCGTGCATGTCCGCATTTGCAGTTGAATGCGCGCCCGGTGGAAAAACTTTGCGGACCAGATTTCCTTCCATCCGATACGTCATGGTTTCAAGCTGTGCCGCATGGGGCATACCCGTCGCAGGGTCCAAACTGACAGCATTGTTGGCAGCGACCTGAAAGGAAAATTCTGGCGCCGGACCATTGGGAGCATTGGAATCACCGGGAGTTACCTTGACAGGAAAAAATCCCACCAGGTCGTGCTGGCGAAAGGCCGTTCCATAGCGGTGCCTGCGGGTGTCCCAGGTAAAGACGCGGACCTGATCGAAGTCGAACGGCAAGCCCTCTTTGTAAGGCGTCAGCACGGTCAAATACTCCGGAACCTGGCTGCTTCCCGTGCCGGAATCGGGGTCTTCGACAGTGCGCAGAACATACGCGCCTACCATCTTCTCGTTTTCCGCATATTGCGCTACAGACTCCGGCACATCTACCTGGAGGTCCCGCGACAGCATCCATCCCGTGTGACCTGCGCCATCTCGAACCAGCCACCAGTCTTCCATCGGAACGGAAGGCAAGAATTGTGACAAAAAGTTTTGTTTGCGTGCCCTCCCGGCCTGTTGGCCTGGCCGTGGTTTTTCTTGTTTGGCGGGCAGTCCCAGCACGCTGCCCGGCGCAACCCTGGGGATAGACGCCCGCTCCAGCATGGAAACCTTGGTATTCGCCGGCAAAATATAAAAGCGCTGCGTTTTCCGTCCCGGAGCCAGATGCACGTAGAGTTCGTTGTAGAGCACGGCGGTGGCAACGGGCTGTTCACTGGCATGTTGTTTCGCTAGATTCTCAAAATTATCGAATTCGTTTTGATCGATGACCGCGTGGTCTTCCAGCCAGCCCATGGCTCCCTGAGGGGTTTGTACCTTTAGAAATCGACGTCCATGTTCGAGCACTCGCAGTCGCTCGCCATTCGTCACTTCCCCTACATGATTGGCAACCACCGCAACACGGTCAAGCAGATACATCCGCTTCGCCGTGACGTAGACATACTCCATAGAAGAAGCCGAACGCAGGTGGCCACATCCGGCAAGCTGTAGAACTGCCAAAAGCAGAAAAGCACACGTTACGGATTGTCGCCAGTGAGCGGAAATTGACATTTCGGGGGAAAGATCTTGCATGTTGTTTCAGAGGACCTATTTTTCAGTGTTCCGTTACGGAACCACGGACAGCGCAATCGCACCCGCCGGCTGTGTTCCTGTGGGCGTAGAGAGAACGGAATCCAGCTTGCCACCCACGGTCGCATCGAAGCTGAACACCTCTAAATCGGGATTGCCGTAAAGGCTAGTCACAAGCAGATACTTCCCCGTAGGATCGAGCGCCATCGCATCTGGCCCCGAGCCTGTTTGAAAGGGAGAACTCGATAAAGCCGTCAATGTACCGCCGGTACCCAGCGTATATCCGATAATCTCATTCGATGTGCGATAGGCAACGTACACATAGGTGTTCGTCGGGTCCACCACAATGTAAGACGGACCCAGTTGAGAGTTCGAGCCTAAATTCGGTTGAAGAAAGGGCGAGCCAGATATTTCATTCAGCGTGCCATTGGACGCGATGGTCAGAACGCGGACGCCGGACCCTGCTTCCCCGATAAATAGATATGCCGAATTGTTGTCCGCGCCAATCGTATTGTCCGCAGACCCTCCGTTAATCAATGGCCTGACATGTATATGATTGCTCAACGTGCCATTGACGGAATCGAAAACGAAACCATCCAGCCCGCCGAGGCCTAAGCCGACATACACGTTCTTATCATTGGGGGTAATGTAAACCTGAGTAGGATTGCCTGTAGCCAGCGCAATCGTACCCTGGCTGGTCTGCGTCAGCACTCCATCGGCTAGGTTGATCTGAAATACCAGCAGTTGTGGTGAGCTATTCGACACCATGAACAGCCAATTCCCGCTGGGATCGATCGACATCCAAGTCGGGTTCAACGTCGAAGTGACCGGTTGGTTATTGTTGCCCAGCGCTAGAGTTCCGTTGCTGTTGATCACATAGACGAATACCGAACCTGCCGATGTCGCTACATATAGGAGTTTTCCTTTGGGGCTCGCTACCATCGCGCTGGGCGGAGTTCCCAGTGTGTAGCTTGCACCGGTCAAGCTGGTGAATGTCGTACTTGGAATCGGAAACCCTGCAAGCGTCCCCTGGTTCGAATTTGCGACGTAGGCAAAGGAACTATAAGTTCCCCCACCGCCACCCCCTGGAGTTGTGGTACAGGTGTTGTATGCCTGACACAACGGGATAAAAAACTTGCCCGAGCCGCAGCCCGTGACTCCGAGAATGCAGAGGGCCAAGGCAGTCGCAAAGAAACGAAAGGGGCCCCCGATCTTCGGAATACTTTTCATTGAGTCGTAAGAAAAAAACATCGAAACCCCATCGCTTCGTTCTGCTGCGCAGCCGCAGGGTGAGACTCAGTCAGGAACGTATATCTGGCACTCGCCAGATCGGGCTTGTCCGTCAAAGCGTTATGGAACTATCGCGCTGCCTCTGTAGAGGTTGCTCCCGAGATGCCCGTAAAACTAAAAGTCTGCTCCGTGAGTATTCCACTGTCGGAGAGCGACAAAGCATATTTTCCGCCAGGGTCGATGGAAAGCGCTGTTGGAGAACCCGCCACGGAGAACGCTTCCTTGGAAACCTCCGCGAGACTGCCGTTGGTTCCAATCCGAAATCCGGTAATTGTTTTGTCGGCAAAATCAGCCACCATAAGATGGTTGTTCGTCGAATCCACGAGCAAGGCCGAAGGCGCGGACTGCTGGACTGCAAATGGAGAACCGGAAATCTCCTGCAACCCACCGCCGTTTCCGATGGTCATGACGCGAATTCCAGCGCCTTTTTCGCCAATAAATAGATGCTTGGATGCTCCGTCCGATGTCAGCGCGTTGTCCGCAAAACTACCTGCCTTCAGCGTCTTTGTATGCATAAGGGCCCCGAACGCGCCTGTGTTCGCATCGAATGTAGCGGCGTCTATACCCCCTGTTCCAAGAGCAATGAAGACTTCCTGATTGTCCGGCCTGACATAGACCTGGGTTGGCATGCCGGTATCGAGCAAAATCTTCGGCTGCGCGGAAGGTTGCAGTGACCCGTTGGCTGGATCGATGCGAAATTCCTGAATCTGCGAAGCGCTGGAGGAAGCGACGAACAGCCAGTTTCCCGCGCGGTCCATGGACATCCATGTCGGATCGAGGGCCTTTGCCACTGCGTTCCCATTCTGTCCCAGCTTTAAGCTGCCATCACCTGCGACATCGTAGACATAGATGGAACCTGCCGCAGTCGCGACGTAGAGAAACTTACCTGAGGGCGTTGCCGCCACTGCGCTTGGAG
>JAJYGR010000197.1 GCA_021790655.1 Acidobacteriota bacterium
TGCCGGCCTTGCATTCCGGGCACTCCTGGAGGAGATTGAGAATGCTGAGAACAAGACGGAATATGAGTACAAGACCCGCTTTGTCCTTCGCGAATCTACCTGCGCACCGAAACTTTGATTTCATTTTGAAGTATTTGAAGAAGGTGGGTGGCCGATCGGCTTCGTCCACCTGGCTTTCCACGACTTGAAGTTCAGGTAGTTAACGGATATACGAAGAGTCCGTTCTCCAGATTGACCAAATGCGACAAAATAGGCGGCCACCTGAAGAGAACAGTATGGGGCGAGATAGTGAATATTAATATATAGGTCAACTTTGTTCCGCGGTAGCGCCTTTCGAAATAACGGACAGGAGAAATCGATGGATAGAAGAACGTTCAATAAGATAACCGGTCTGGCTGCGATAGGAGCTTTCTCCAGAAACGTGGAACTGGGTGCAGAGCAAACGACCGCGCAGAAAGATGTTGTGTTAGACCCAATCCGGCATTCCGGAATCTCCCATCAGGTTGTGTTGGAGGATGAAACAATCCTGGTCGCCCTGCTTCGACGCCCAGTCCGGCGCGCTGACCCGGATGGAACGGAAATCTCCTCGCTGGGCGATCCAGCGGCGTCCTGAACTGGGGGTTTCCTTTCGTCTATTTGTTCCTTTGCCTCATCGTCGCGATAACTTTGTCCTTGGCCAGAAGCAGCGTGCTGTCGAGGTAAAAAAACTCTCAGACCACCAGGTGCGCCTCCAATGGAAGGACCTCATCAGCGAACACGGCGGCGTATTGCCGATGACATTCACCGCCATTGTGACATTACAAAATGGCGCCCTGACTTTCGACAGCACGCTAGTCAATGACTCGCCGCTAGTGGTGGAGACCATCGATTATCCGTACCTAGGAGACTTCAATCCGCCCACGCGCGACACTCCGATGCAGAGCGAGCATATGTGGTACGACAATCTGGTGGGTGATGGGCTCTACCCTCATTTCAAGAATGAGAAGGGTTACTGGGGCGTGGATTTCCCGACCAAGACCATTGACTCCAAACAAAGTCTCTTCTGCCTGATCCAAACTCCTCAGCAAGGCATCTACGTCGAGATGCACGATCCCACCCAACCGTATCTGCTGCAATATACTTTTGAGCAGCATCCTGGCGTGCTTTACGATGCCACGGTTCCTCGAGAGGATGAAATTTCTGGAATCCCAGTACACCTGGAATTCCGCACCTGTCATTTTGTTTTCGCTCAGCCTCATTCGACCAAAAAATTGGCTCCGGTGGTGTTGCGGTGCTATAGCGGCGACTGGCATGCGGGCGTGGACTTATATAAGCAATGGCGCGCGACGTGGTTCCAGCAGCCACATATCGCCGCCTGGGTGATGGGCGTCAATTCCTGGCAGCAATTGCAGATCAACGCGCCGGAAGAGGATTACACCATCCCTTACCGCAACCTGAAAAAATACATCGATGAATGCGCGAGCAACGGTGTGGGCGCGATCCAACTGGTCGGCTGGAACCATGGCGGCCAGGACCGCGGCGACCCTTCCCAGGACATCGATCCGGGGCTGGGCACATGGCAGGAATTGCATGATGCCATCGCATACGCCCAAGGCAAGGGCGTGAAGATGATTCTGTTTGCCAAACTGAACTGGGCCGACATGACGACGGAATGGTTCAAGAAGGAGCTGTATAAGTACGCGGCCACCGACCCGTATGGCATTCCTTACCAGACCGGAGGCTACAGTTATTTCACGCCGACCCAACTGGCCGGCATCAACAATCGGCGCCGCGAGGTGATGGATTTTCTCGATCCCACCTATCGCGACATTGCTACAAAGGAGTTTCAGAAAATACTGGATTTGGGCGCAGCAGGCTGGCTCTTCGATGAAGTCTGCCATCATGGCCCTGTCGAGTACTCCTTCAGTCCAAACCACGGATATCCAGCACCCGGGTATATTTACAATGGAGATTTTCCGATGTCGCGGCAGTTGCGCGCCGCCGCCGACAAAGTGAATCCCGACTTTATCTTCTCCGGTGAAGGACCGCAGGACTGGTTGATGCAGTATTATCCGGTCTCCTATTTCCGCATCAATGGCGGTTCCAGACCAGTCGCCCGCTATATCGATTCGCAGGCCCCGCTGCTGGTTGCCGTCACCGGATTCGACGATCGCGAGATGCTGAATTTGATTCTGTTGAATCGCTACATCATCAGCTATGAACCGTACAACTTCAAAGGTCAGCTGACCGACTTTCCGCTAACTCTCGCCTATGGGAAAAAGATTGATGCTCTGCGGCGCAAATATAAATCCCGGCTCTGGGATGCCGAGTTCCGGGACACGCTGGGCGCTGAAGTAACTTCCGATGGTTCGCATCGACATTCTGTCTTTGTTACTCCTGCGGGCAAGCGAACCGTTGTAGTCGTCAATGAGCAGTCTAAAAAAACAATCACAGCCAAGGTAGAATTGCCAAATCCTGGCAGGCTCGTAGTTGCCACACCGGAGCAACCCGATGCGCTGCCTGCATCGAGTACCGTACGAATTCCAGCGCGCTCTGCAGCCGTCGTGATGGAACAGTAAGCTTTTGCCTTTCGTTATAGGTGGTACATTATCCCCTTGGCCCATGGGCACTCGTGCTAAGGAACCTCTGATTCAGGCTGCGATCCACAGCCAGACTGCTGATGTAGAGGCGTCGTTCGCCGGTGGTTTTATCGCCGATGGCGCGCTCGGATTCGAGCACGGCAAAGCAACGCATCCCCTGCCATTGCTGGGGCTGATCGAGGCATTCCAGTTGATCGAACACATAGCAGCGGCGTGTCTCCAGCCGTCCGCGATCCTTCTCCACTGTCTGGGCGAACGAGTGTGGGGTGTGTACGACCGGATGAGCGCGGAAGCTGTGCCAGAAGTCTTCTATCGACTCGGCCAGTTTGGGCTGGTTGTCCTTGACCGCCAACACATAGTCGGCGCCGCGATCCTGAATGGCCGTGGCGCCGACTCCACCCGAGCGACGGCTGGTTTTGCCATCGATGGCTACAATCTCTGCGCCCAGAGCGGGCAGAATACTGCTAACCCAGCGCCGAAAGGCAGCCTCGAACTGCTCGGCATCGATCAAACCAAACATCCGGCCGAAGGTGTCGCGCGAGGGAATGCCATCAGTCAGCCGCAGGTAGTCTCGCAGCCACTCCAGCTTCTCACGAGTCCACAACTCAATCTCCACAAACGTGTCGGCGCCAACCAGAACCGCGTTGACCGCAACCGCCAACAGATCCACCAAGTCGTGTTCCACCTTCGCTGCTTGGCGCGGATCCTGAATCGATACAAATACATCCGCCAACCGCAAACGGCCTGCTGTCTCCATACTTCCTCCTGGAAACAGCACACCCGTCCATTGCTTCACAAACCGGTATCAACTCGGATGCCGAGTCTACTCAGATAACACCCGCGTTCATGCGATTGCCCTGATAGCTGCGCATCCATCCAGAGCGCCGAGCGGTAGGCAATGGCAAAATAATTGTTTGTCATCATGATGGTGGCGGTGAGAGCGGTCCTAAGATTTCCTTTGCGATTTCCTTTGCCATGCGGACCACCCGTAGCGATGCGCCATCTTTCAGTGGCACATCAATCTGTTCGACGATGCGATAGCCTTTCAGCAGATAGAGTGGCACTCCGGTGAGTGTCGCTCCCATTTCCAGTCGCCGGAAACCTGCGGCGAGCGCCGCGTTTTCTGCCGCTTTCAGAATGAAGCTGCCGATGCCTCGTCGTGCCCATTCTGGATGCACAAAGATGGCCCGAATTTTTGCCGCGTCCCGCGATGGGTCCAGCAGAGCATTCTCTCGCACAACGTGATGGTCGCCACCGCAGAGCGTTTTGCGGTGGCTCCAACCGCCGCAACCCAGTAATTGTCCATCCTGCTCAACGACGAAGTAAGTGCCGTCTTCGATGAGTTGTGTGTCCACCGTAAAGGCTGTTTGCAGGGCCAGGTCAATTTGCGTCGGTGTGTAGTCTTCCGATTGCAGGCCGCGCACCGAGGATTCAATCAAGGTTTGCAGCGCTGGAATATCGGCAACGCGCGCTTTACGCAATGTGTAATCCATGGCCATCCCACCGCGTTACATATTGGTATGGCCGTGGCGCATTTCTTCGTTGAATGTTGGCTTGGTGCGCGCCAGCGCATCGGCCAGGATGGCATGGTAATGTTCGGCGCGCTCCAGCAGACGAGGCGTCGCAGCGGCAAACTGTGGGTCAGCGATGGGCTGCGCGAGTCCTTCCCGCGCCAGGCCCGCGGCGCACTGCTGCAACTGCTCCACTCCGGTATTGAGATACTGAGCATCGCTTGGATCGGCAATCCACACCGGCTGGCTGTCTCCAAGTACGCCGGAGAGCCAGTACAGCTTGAGCGCCAGAAAATCCATGCGTGCCTCGTCGTCCGTGTCGGTAAAGACAAACTTCTTCTGCCACCGGCTATAGTAGCGCGTGGTGACGGGCACTGGCTGGCGATTGCCGCTCTTGATCATTTCCATCTGGCCCTGATCGAGTGTCTTGCGGACCGCGTTGTAGATGAACATTTCGGCATAGGGCTGCTCCGGCGCGGGCACGATGTCGGCAAAGGTCACGGTCATGCTGGCGGCAATTTTGGCGTGCAGCGAACTGACCGTGCCGTCCTCCAGGTGCGCCACACCATGCACAACGTAGGTGTCGGCCCCGGAAGTCGAACGATGAAAAGGCCACGCAAAGCCGTCGAACCGTATCGGAATGCCTGCCTGCGTGACATAACAATCAGGACGTGGATTGCGCAGCCGCATGGCGGCCTGACGCAGATAGTTGGTCATTTCCGGCAGCAGTGACGGCTGGTTGAAGTCAAACACATGACTTAATTCCAGTTGAAGCGTGCGTTCCCGCGCTGTGTCGGCTTGCAGGCCAAAGGTGAAGCGAGTGGTTGGCTCGCCGTGAAAATCCGTTCCAACATTAGTGGACAAGATCGTCAGTCCTGCGGTCTTTGCTGCTGTTTCCATTGCAGCGGTCAATACCGTCGAGCCATGCAATTTACTTTCCTGGGGCATCACTTCCATCCATCCTTGTGCAAATTG